>JBAQYH010000531.1:0-4566 GCA_049299935.1 Methylobacter sp.
CTGTTTGCAACGCCTAATACCTTGGCGACGGCGCTTAACCTGGGTTTGGTTCCGGTGCTTTGTTTTTACTTGCTGGGTTACGGCGGACGCGGTGTCTATGGGCTGGCGCTGCTGCTGTTTGCCGGGCTGCTGGCGACGCAAAGCCGTGGCGGTTATTTAGGGTTGTTGGCGGGCATTTTGTTTTTGGCCGCTTTTATGGGCCAAGCCGCAGTCGTCGCCGAGTGGCGACGCTACCGCGCGGTAGCCGTTGGCTGTCTCGCCGTTATCGGCTTTTTCAAATTTTACGCCTGGCTGGGGCTGGCCGATTGGAGTACGGATGCCGTTGTGGCTACGCTAAGACACGGCGATTCGTCATACCGTTGGGAAATCTATCAGGCCGTTTGGAACGGGCTGGCCGAGCATTTGTGGTTGGGGATCGGCTATTTTAACTTCGGCTATTATTTTGAAGTTCATAAAGTGCCGCCGTTTCTCGACAGCACCACACTTTTCGTGCACAACGATTACCTGCAATTTGCGCTTGAGACAGGCTTGTTGGGCTTGGGGTTGTTTTTGTCGCTGATCGTTGCCGTGTATGGACAGCTGTTTAAATTCCGGCCGCAGGCCATGGCCGGACCGCGCTTGCCGCTTATTATGTCTGCGGCGGCCGTTACCTCAATGTTGGCTCATGCGTTGGTGGACTATCCTTTTTACATCCCCGTTTTGGTGGCTGTTTTCGGCGCTTATCTGGGCATTATCAACGCGCAGTTTATCGATATGGGCGCGGCTCATCGGCCGATGCCGAAAATGCCGCAGCCGCATTTTTCAGGCTTGCGTCCCGGTTTTATCAGCCGCGCGCTGCTGACCGGCTTGACGGCATGGTTGGGATTGCCCGTTTTTGCCGCAGTTTCCGCCGATTACGGTTTGCAGCAATTGCAGCGCGGCGATGCGCAACGCGGCTTGTATTGGCATAGCGTTGCGCGAACTTTGCAGCCGCGCGATGCCAATTATTACTGGCGGGAGGGCATCATCTGGCGGGATCAGGGCGTAGCCCAAGCTAGGCCCGATCTGCTGGAAAAAAGCATCGCTGTTTTTAACAAAGGCATTGAAGTCAATGCGTTTGAAGTCAATAATTTATTGGAAATAATTGCCCTGCATCGCCAATACGGGGCGATGCTGAAACAACCGGCCTCGCCTCAGGATATGATGACCTGGATCAACCGCGCCAAAAGCCTGCAACCCTATTCGGACGGCGTTCAAATGGAATACGTGCGCTGCCTGGATTTTGTGGGCGAACGCGATCAAGCTATCGAACAAGCCAAACGGCTGGCGCAGAGACGGCCGCAATCCAAGTCGGCGCAAAAAATATTGGAGTCGGTGTCGCATGATTAAACGGTGCTGCGGATTTACCCTGATAGAACTGGTTCTGGTTCTGGTCATCATCGGAATTTTGTCGGCCAGTGCCTTGTCCCGGCTTAACTTTGCCGGCCACGATGCCGCAGGTTGCGCCGAGACTGTGAAAGCGTCGATTAGACTGGCGCAGAAGCTGGCGATTGCGCAGCGGGCTCCGGCAACGCCGGTGACGGTCAGCGTGGACGGCGATTGCGCGGTGAGCGTGGGCGGCGAATCCTACCCGGCTTTGAATAGCGTCAACGTGGTCAATGCCGGGACGGTGGCTTTCAACGGGCTGGGGCAGCCGTCCGTGGGCGGGGCGTTGATGACGGCCGCCAGGACTTTTATCGTCTCCGGCGGCGATGTGGCCCGTTACATTTGTTTGGAAGCCGAAACAGGCTATGTGCATGAGGAGGCCGCAAGCTGTGGCTAACCGTCAAAGCGGCATATCGCTGATCGAGTTGGTGATATTCATGGTCATCGTCGGCGTGGCAATGTCGGGGATTATTGCTTCGATCAATTACAACGTGCAGCATTCCGCCGACCCGGTGGTCAAAAAACAGGCGCTGGCGATTGCCGAAGCGTTGCTGGAAGAGGTGATGCTACAGAACTTTAGCGATCCCGACGGCCTCCCTAATGTGGTCGAGGCCGGCCGCGACCTGTATGACGACATCGACGATTACAACAACTACAGCCGGGACGGCATCAGTTCCGTAGACGCGCCCGCTGCCACAATCGCCGGGCTTGAAAATTATAGCGTCAGCGTCCTTGTAGACTCGGCGGCCAATCTCAACGGTATTACGGGAGGAAAAGCCAAGCGCATCGCCGTGACGGTGACCGGCCCGCTCAATACCCGCGTGTTGTTGGAAGGCTACCGTACCGATTACGGGTTATGACGATGCCGGGTCTTCAAAAACGCATGGCCGGATTCACCCTGATTGAAGCCATTATAGTGATGGTGATTACCGGGATACTGGGCGCATTGGTCGCCAGCTTTGCCGCACCGCTGAGAGGCTACTTCGATGCGGCCGCGCGCGCCGATCTTTCCGATGTTGCGGATACCGCCTTGCGCCGCATGGCGCGTGAACTTCATGCCGCCCTGCCGAATAGCGTACGGGTTAGCGGCGGTTATATCGAATTTTTGCCGACGATTACCGGCGGGCGCTATCGAGCCGGTCCAGCCTCGTCCGGCACCGTGCAATGCGGCGGTACGCTGGCTCAGGACATACTCGATTTTACTGCGGCCGATACGTGTTTCGAAGTGATTGGCGGGCTTCCTGCTGCTCCCGCGGCGGGAGAAGAAATCGTGATCTATAATACGACCCCTGGCGCTGTCTATGCCGGGGATAATGTCGCTGAAATTGCCGCCGGTTCGACGACGGGCAGCATCATGTTTGCTTCGAAGCAGTTTCCATTCGAATCGCCCGGCATAGCCGGAGAATCAAAGCCGTCCGGCCAACGTTTCCAGGTTATCGGAAAACCCGTCACCTATGCCTGTAGCGGCGCCACGCTGTGGCGGTATAGCGGTTATGCCAGGCAGCCGGTGCAACCCGCCAGTATCGCCGTATTGGACGGCCTGGCGGGAGCGGTCAAGGCGCGTCTCGCAACCGGCGTAAATTGCGCCGACAGCCGTTTTGTCTACACGCCGGGAGTCACCAATCGAGCCGGCCTCGTTACGATGAGTCTCACCCTGTCAAACAGCAGCGACAGCGTGACGTTGCTGCATCAGGTTCATGTCCAGAATGTGCCGTAACATCAAGCAACGCGGATTCAGCCTGATCATGGCGATTTTTTTGACCGTGGTGCTGGGCGGTATCGCGGTGTTTATCGGCCGGCTGACCTCCATGCAGCACCACAGCAGCGCATTGGATGAAGAAGGCGCAATGGCTTACCAGGCGGCGCGCGCAGGAATTGAGTGGGGCGTTTATCAAGCTGTAGCCGGCTCCGCTTGCGCCAATTCCACATTATTCACCCTCGCAGTGCCGACGGCGCCTTCAAGTACGGTCGATTACACGGTGACCGTGGAATGCGCCCATGCGGCGGCAATTGAAGGCCCGGCAGCAATCGATGTATACAGAATTACCGCCACGGCAAATAACGCTGCCGGCGGTAATTTCGCTGTTCAACGGCGATTAACCGCCACCGTATCGAAATGATTTTATCCAGCCGCAGCCGGGCAGGGTATTCGGCATAATGGAAATGCATAGCATGATGATTTTTATAAAAGCGTTCTGTTTCAGTTTCCTGCAAAGCTGCATTGCAGGCTTAAACCCAAGCCGTGCCGTTTCGCCAGTCCCCTCTATTGCTCTCATGCTGCTGGTTTTTGCCGGCCTTGTCGTGCTCCCATTAGAGGCCCGCGCAGATCGAACCATAAACTCGGTGACGCTTGATGGCGCAGCCGGCGTCAGCGTACCTTTAGGCGCATCCATTAGCGCCGTGGTGAATGTAACCACCACCAGCAATCCAAGCGACGCTAAATGGCGTTCCACCGGCTGGAGCATCGGCACCACAGCGCCCGGCGCGGTAACCTGCGTTGATCACGCTAACGTTAATAACGCGGGAACGTATAGCCAAACGATCGGCATTACGGCTCCGGCTACGGCCGGGGTTTATAACGCATATTTCATCGCTTATAACGACGATACGTGCAGTTCGGGCGCCAGCACGCCCACCTTCACGATGGCGAATGCCGTCACGGTCACCAATAATCCCGTTCCCTCCACCAGCAGCATTTCGCCTGTCAGCAAGAATATCGGTGCGGCGTCTTTTGTGCTGACGGTGAACGGCGGCAATTTTGTGAACGGCGCGGTGGTGAATTTTGCCGGAGCGCCCCGAACGACCACCTTTGTCAGCGCGACGCAGCTGACGGCGTCGATCCCCGCCGGCGACCTGACAACACTGGGCACGTTTAACATCACCGTTTTCAATCCGGCGCCGGGCGGCGGCACATCCAATGCGCAGGCTTTCACGGTGACGCCCCTCCCGCCCTCGGCCACCACCAATGCCGCCACCGGCGTGACTTCCTGGGTGGCGACAGTGAACGGAACGGTCAGCAGCAACGGCGGAAGTTCAACCGTCAGTTTCGAGTATGGATTGACCAATGCTTACGGCTACTCGATTGCCGCCACGCAAAGCCCCCTGGCTGCCGATGCCGCCAACGCCGCAGTTTCAGCCGACTTGGTCGGCCTAAGTTGCAAT
>JBAQYH010000532.1:0-4362 GCA_049299935.1 Methylobacter sp.
AGGCTGAAACGATGACCGATAAGCAAGCGACGATTCCCCGCGCAACAGCCGAAAATATCATTGCCGTTTTAAGCCTGCTCGGCATCGGCGGTTATCTGGTATTGCGCTATGCGCTCGATATTGGCCATGAAGTCTATACGCTATCGCTGAATGCGGCTTTAACTTCGGCGGTTGCAGACATCTACCAAGGACAATTCGTTTTTCCCGTTGAGCTGGTGACTGTGCCCCTGCTTGCCGTGCTGGTGCTGGGCGGCATTCCGCTGGTTTACCAACTCGGCGTGAAACTGGGGCAGGGCGATTGGGGCGCCGATTTGCTGGCGGGTCTTTCCATCGTAACGGCGGTCTTGTTGGATGAATACCTGGCCGGCAGTTTGGTGGTATTGATGCTGTCCGGCGGCGTGGTGCTTGAAACCTACGCGGTGCGCAAAGCCTCTTCGGTGCTTGATGCGTTGGCCAAGCGCATGCCGTCCGTCGCGCATCGAAAGGCGGGCGATCAACTTGCCGACATTAGCACCGGGCAGGTTCATATCGGCGATACCCTGTTGATATTGCCGCATGAAATCTGCCCCGTTGACGGCACGGTGCTGGAGGGGGAGGGCACCATGGACGAGTCCTACCTGACCGGCGAACCCTATATGATGTCGAAAGTCAGCGGCTCCCAAGTGCTGTCCGGCGCGATCAACGGCGATTCGGCTCTGACCATACGCGCAGACAAGCTGGCAGTCGATTCGCGCTATGCAAAGATCATGGAGGTGATGCGCTCTTCCGAACAGTACCGCCCGAATATCAGGCGGCTGGGCGACCAGCTGGGCGCGCTGTACACGCCGCTGGCCGTTGTCATTGCATCGACTGCCTGGGCGGTCAGCGGCGATGTGATCCGTTTCCTGGCCGTGCTGGTCATCGCCACGCCGTGCCCGTTGCTGATCGGTATCCCGGTTACGGTTATCAGCTCGATTTCGCTGGCCGCTCGGCGAGAAATCATCATCAAGAATCCGGCCATACTGGAAACCATCGGCACCTGCCGCACGGCGATTTTCGATAAAACCGGGACCCTGACCTATGGCCGCCCCTCGCTGACGGCGTTGATTCCCGGCGAAGGACACAACGAACAGGACGTGTTGATACTGGTCGCCAGCCTGGAGCGTTACTCCAAACACCCGTTATCCCGCGCGATTGTTGCGGCGGCGGAAAAGTCGGCATTATCTTTATTGAGCGTGACCAATATCACCGAGTTGCCGGGCGAGGGGCTTAAGGGCAACGTGACCGGAAAGCAGATTCAGATTACCAGCCGTAAAAAATTTGTCGAGCAGCGTCCGGATGTCGGCGAGACGTTGCCGCCGATCACCGGCGGTCTGGAATGCGTGGTGTTGATTGACGATGCTTACGCAGCAACCCTGCAATTTCGGGATGAGGTGCGCACCGACAGTTCATCATTCATCAACCATCTGCGGCCCAGTCACCTGTTTGACAAGGTGATGCTGGTATCCGGCGACCGGGAATCCGAAGTGTGTTTTTTGGCCGATCAGGTCGGTATTGAACATGTTTATTTCAGCCAAAGCCCCGAGCAGAAACTGGAACTGGTGCGCAATGAAACTAGTGCTGCAAAGACCGTGTTTTTGGGCGACGGCATCAATGACGCCCCGGCGCTGACGGCCGCGACGATTGGCATAGCTTTCGGCCAGAACAGCGACATTACAGGCGAATCGGCCGATGCGGTGATCATGGACAGTTCGCTGTTAAAAGTCGATGAGTTGTTTCATATCGGCGAGAGGATGCGTAAAATTGCGCTGCAAAGCGCGGTGGGCGGCATGGCGCTGAGTTTGATAGGTATGGTGTTTGCCGGATTGGGTTATTTGACGCCGGTAGCCGGCGCCATAACTCAGGAAATTATCGATGTTTTGGCGGTATTGAATGCGTTGCGGGCAGCCATTCCGCCGAAGACACTCTCGGATTTTTAAACGGTTTAGGCGATGCAGGAGCAGGGTAGCGGTGCTGAGAGGGCTTAAAAAATACCGCTGGTTTATCAAGCCCTCTCCAGAGGGAGAGGGTTGGGTGAGGGGATTCAAATAAACCGGCAATGCCGTACAAACACTATAAAAAAGGAGCCCCAATGTCACATCATCACGAAAGACACAGGAGCCATCGTATCGGCTGGCTGCGCGCGGCGGTGCTGGGCGCGAACGACGGCATCGTGTCCACGGCCAGCTTGATCGTCGGCATTGCCGCCTCTCATGCGACGCATAACGATATAGTCTTGGCCGGAGTTGCGGGCCTGGTTGCTGGGGCGATGTCGATGGCTGCCGGCGAATACGTATCGGTCAGTTCGCAGGCCGATACCGAACAGGCCGATTTAAAGCGTGAACGCAAGGAGCTGGATGAAGATGGAGATCATGAACATAAAGAGCTGGCGGCCATCTATGTATCGCGGGGGCTCGATCCGTTACTGGCCGGGCAGGTTGCAGAACAATTGATGAATTATGACGCGTTGGGCGCACACGCCCGCGACGAACTGGGCATATCGGAAACAGGCACCGCAAGACCCATTCAGGCTGCGCTGACCTCGGCGGCCACGTTTGCCGTCGGCGCGGTATTGCCTTTATTGATCGTCCTATTGGCCCCGGATACCGATTTAATCGTGCCGGTGTCATCGGCATCCTTGCTGTTTTTAACCTTGCTGGGCATGTTGGCGGCCTATAGCGGCGGGGCGGGCATCATTAAAGGTGCTTTTCGTGTCGCTTTCTGGGGCGCACTGGCTATGGGGCTGACCGCAGCCGTCGGTTCCGTTTTCGGAACGGTTGTGTAAACACTGTGAATTGGCAGGTTTACATTATCCTTTGCACCGATGACTCGCTTTATACCGGCATCACCAATGATGTCGCGAGACGCTTTAATCAGCATTCAGACAAGCAAGGCGCTAAATATTTTCGCGGCAGGCAACCCAAACAGCTGGTTTATGTCGAGACCGGACATGACCGCAGTTCCGCCAGTAAACGGGAAAGCGTCATCAAAAAACTGCCCCGGCTTGAGAAGTTGCAGCTGCTGGATTCTGATAGCAACAAGGTGGGCGATTTTGCGCTAGGTATTTAAATAACGCGTCATCCCGGCAGGCTATCCTGCCAGACGTTCTGTGGATTAATGCAAATCTGTTCCAGACAGATTTGTGCCGGGATCCAGAGCACAGGGATGTGATAGAGTGCCCATATGGAAAACCAACCTTAACAAAATATGTATCCCAAACAAATATTCGATCAAGATTGCAGGCAGTGTAAACGCCTGGATGACTTCCTGTGCGAAGTTAAGCAAAAGCACTCCGACTACCATGCCCGTCCGGTTGCACCGTTTGGCGACAGCGCCGCCCAATTGCTGATAGTCGGCTTGGCTCCCGGCATGCATGGAGCCAATGCCACGGGCAGGCCGTTTACCGGTGATTATGCAGGGCTGCTGCTGTATGAAGCGCTGTACGAGTTCGGCTACAGCAACCAAATAAAATCAGAGTCATTGACCGACGGCTTGACGCTTAAAAACTGCCGTATCACCAATGCCGTTAAATGCCTGCCGCCGCAAAACAAACCGACAGGCGACGAAATCAACCAATGCAATGATTTTTTGTCTGCCGAGATTAAAACCTTGCCGGAGCAGGCCGTCATACTGGCGTTAGGTTCGATTGCCCACCAGGCGGTATTAAAAGCCTACGGACTGAAACTGAGCAGCGCCAAATTTGCCCATAATGCCCAGCATGCCTTGCCGGATGGGCGTACGCTGGTCGATTCCTATCACAGCAGCCGATACAACGTGCAGACCAAGCGGCTGACTAAAGACATGTTTGCGGATGTTTTTCGGACTATTGGGCTGCTAGTGGGCAATAGTCGTGGGCTGTAAACGTCCGATAAAATCAATAGCCATTTCCATAATAGTTTTTAATCGTCGTTGGTTTATCAATAATTGTTATACGGGAAACGTTTCCCCGGAGCATAGCTTGCACTTCTGATAAAGATTTAAAGCTCCGGGAGCTGAAATATAGGGTCGATTATGACACCACTCCCGGTTACATAAAAAATATGTATGGACATTAATAAGATAGTGCTTATAATGAACCATAGCTTGAAATCTGATTTACCCTCTGCTTACCATTTCGATGTGCCTTCTGTAGTTCCTCGTCCTGTTTTTCATTTTGTAACTTCCAATTTACCAGCTCAATCCGCCTTTTTAAGGCTTCATATACTCAAATATTTATAGGACTCTTTATGTCTACAATTACTACTGGCATCGTTAAATGGTTTAATTCTGATAAAGGCTTTGGCTTTATCGAGCAGCAATCAGGCCCCGATGTATTCGTACATTTTCAACAAATCAATAATTCTG
>JBAQYH010000533.1:0-5885 GCA_049299935.1 Methylobacter sp.
CCCTAATGGCCTGTCCGCTAAAACCCAAGCCAAAATACTTAAGCTTATCGTCTTTGCTTCTTAAAATTTCTATTTCTTTTACTAGAAATAAGCTGTGTGTTGCAACAAAGAGCTGCATTCCTGCACGGCTAAGTTCAACTAACACTTCCGCCATTTTCTTGATTAACTTAGGGTTTAAATTTGCTTCCGGCTCATCCCAAAAAAGAATGCTGTTTTTAGTTAATGTACCGTTGGCAATCAGTTGGGCGATCGTGGCTATTTTCCGCAAGCCTTCCGCCACTAGAGCGATTTCGGTTTTATATCCGTTATTGGATGCTAAATAAAACCTGCCGCGTTCCAATAATATTTTCCCTTCCAATATTTCTTCCAACTTTACTAACAGCTGACTTTCTACGGGGTAGGATTGGATATTTTTTAAGACGGGCAAACTTAATGCTTTTGCTAGGTTGTAATAAATTTCATCAAAAGAAGTTTCTCTGTTCTCATATAAAGACACAAAGCCTTCATAAAATGAGAGCATTTCTTTTGCCGGGATAAACACACAACTTTTTTCAAAAAAATCTTCTATTTGTAGGTCATCTTCATCAACCATAATTTGGTTTTCATCAGAATGACTTGATCTAATAAAATTAAATAGAAAAGAATACTTGCCTAAATTTATCTGTACAGAACATTTATTTTTATCGTGACTAATCAGATTATCTAATTCATCAGGCTTGAAAATTCGCATAAAACTTATTTCAATGGCTTCTGATATAGCTTCATAAATAAACATTTTCCTTTCATAATAGTCTGCATAAAAATGGCCAACATGGCTTACACTCATAATCAAAGAATAAAGTAATTTAAGCAAATGACTTTTCCCAGTGCCATTTTCACCAACAATAATATTCAAGCCATCAGAAAATTCTAAATTCTCACTTTTAAACACAGTAAAATTTTCTATTGAGATAGCTTTGATCTTGGTCTCATTACTTATCAGCGTTTTCTCAATTTCATGCTTAATAGCATTTATTAAATCCTCGTCATTCACTTTCACAATCGTTTTTATATAAGCCCCTCTTGCAGGAAAGCTGATAGGCTCTTTTAACAGTATCCATTTATCAACAATCAAGTGCCTGCCATCTTGATAGTTTTCACTGCATATTCCGTAATGAGTAATGGTTGACTCTTCAGCCAACAATAAAATATCTTCAACTTGCACTCGATTGACAATGTCCAAGTATTTGTCTGTGTAGCCGTTTATCCATTCATCATTATTGATAAATTCCGCTTTTTTATTTTCTACTCCGCCCCATTTTGCGCGAACTAACCAATAATCCATAATTTACTCCTGTGCATTATTTAACGGTTCAACTATTGATCACTTTATGAAGATCATTTTTGCTAATGTCTCTATGACCACCGATTATCCCGAGTTTCCCGCATCATGTACACAGCAAGCAGGCTGATAGCCGCAGCCAATGACACATAACCGCCGACCCAGGCTAGCCCTCCCTCGGTAACCAGCCGTTGCGCGATATAGGGAGCAAATGAAGCGCCGAGAATGCCGCCTAAATTGTAGGAAGTTCCCGCGCCGGTATAGCGTACCTTGGAGGGAAACAGCTCTGGCAGCAAGGCTCCCATCGGCGCGAAGGTGGCTCCCATCAGGAACAGCTCCAATGACAAAAATGCGGTAATCATCAACGGTGAGCCGCTTTCCAGCATCGGCTTTAACAGGAAACCGGACAGGAATGCAGCGCTCCCGGCGACCAGCAATACGGGTCGTCGTCCGAATCGGTCACCGGCCCACGCCGATAGCGGCGTAGCGGCGGCCATAAATAACACCGCCACACACAACATGCCGAGAAATTGCTGCCGTGGAATTTGCAGCATGGTGGTGCCGTAGCTCAGCGAAAACACGGTTGAAATATAGAATAACGCATAACACACGACCATTGCCATCGCTCCCAGGGCCAGCGGGGCGGCATGAGATTTAAGTATTTCTTTGAGCGGCAAGCCGACCTGTTGGTGCTGCTGTAATACTTTGGCGAATACCGGGGTTTCGGCCAGGGCCAGACGCACATACAAGCCGATCATGACCAGCACCGAACTGGCAAGAAACGGGAGCCGCCAGCCCCAATCTTTAAACTCTTGATCGCTCAGAAAATGGGCCAGCAGCAGAAAACTGCCGGTCGCCAACAGGAATCCCACCGGCGGTCCCAACTGGGGAAACATGCCGTACCAGCCGCGCTTTCCGACCGGTGCGTTCTCGGTCGCCAGCAGCGCCGCGCCGCCCCATTCTCCGCCCAAGCCGATACCCTGGCCGAAACGCAGCAGGCACAACAACGCCGGAGCCCATGCGCCGATAGCGTCATAGCCCGGCAATACGCCGATCAATGTGGTGGAGATGCCCATGACCAGCAGCGATGCGACCAAGGTTGTCTTGCGCCCGATGCGGTCGCCGAAATGCCCGAACAGCGTTGCGCCCAAGGGCCGGGTCAGGAAGGCTACGGCAAAGGTGAGAAAGGAACTGAGCGCTTGGGTTGTCGGGTTGCCGCCGGGAAAAAACACAGGGCCGATAACCAATGCCGCCGCCATGCCGTAGATGTAAAAATCGTAGAATTCGATAGCGGTGCCGATGAAACTGGCTAAAGCGATGCGGGTAACGGAAGGGGCGGTGGTTTTGGTCATAGGTCTGGTGCTTGGTTAGGTCAGGCGCTGTGCATTAATTGAGCTTTAGTTGTTATGCCGCACGGTTATGGATTGCGCTTTTTAGAAATCTCTCCCCACACCTATTCTTTGTCAAAGCATAGGAATCTAAACAGATCGTCATCCCGGCAGGGAATGCCGGGATCCAGAGCACAGGGATGTGAAAAATCGGATAAAAATGGTTTCAACCCCAAAATGGTTGATGAAATCTGATATTGCCATCCATGGCTTCTGGATCCCGGCAATCCCTGCCGGGATGACGGCTTAACTCACAATAACCACGCACTACAACAGGATAGCGAGATTACTCGGGCATCCGAAAAGGCGCGCACGGCGCGCCCTACCGGCATTAGTCCAACTTAATCCAATCTTCCAGCGCTTCGATAATGGCTTTCGCCTGATCCTTGCTGGAAATATTGAACTTTGATTTTTGCTTGTATTCGCCGTTTTGCTTCTGGTAACGGCGGATAGTGTATTTATCGGGACCGTATTCTTCCTTGGCGCGATTCCAGTCCTGATAACGGTACATCACCGTCGCCCAGGCACCTTTGGTCAGCACTTTTTTGTCCAGTTCCTTGACTGTCTCAATGCCGCCGTCTTCGTAAGTTACGGTCAATTCGTCTACTGTTTCAGCCATGTTAACTCCAGGTAATTAGGCAACAGCCGTTCAAGCGAACGGGTGTTCCAGGATTATTGTTTCGTCTCTATCGGGGCCGGTTGACAGGATCGCAATCTTAACGCCGACCAGCTCTTCAATTCTCTTGATATAGGCTTTGGCGTTGTCAGGCAGCGCATTGAAATCAGTGACGCCGGCAGTCGTTCCTGTCCAGCCCGGCATGTATTCAATAATCGCATGACATCCTTCATATTGATCGGCGCCTAATGGAGCCGTTTCAGTTACGGTGCCGTTAAGCCGGTAGGCTGTGCAAATACCGACCCTTTCCATACCGTCAAGCACATCCAGTTTGGTTAGACAAATACCGCTCAGGCTGTTCATTTTTGCGGATTTCCGCATGGAGACCGCATCAAACCAGCCGGTGCGGCGTTTGCGTCCGGTGGTGGCGCCAAACTCATGGCCGACAGTACCCAAATGATCGCCATCCGCATCATGCAATTCGGTTGGAAATGGGCCGTTGCCTACGCGTGTCGAATAGGCTTTGGTAATGCCCAGCACGTAGTCAAGATCGAGAGGGCCGATGCCGGTGCCGGTAGCGGCTCCCCCAGCCGTGGTGCTGGATGAAGTCACATAAGGGAAAGTGCCGTGATCCAGATCCAGCAGTGCGCCTTGAGCGCCTTCAAATAACAGGTTTTTGCCTTGATCCTGGTATTTGTATAAAACCTCGCTGACATCGGTCAGCATGGGCTTGATTTGCTCGCCCAGTTTTAGCGCTTCTTCAAGGCCTGTTTGATAATCGATCGGATCGGTATGGTAGTAATTGGTCAGCATGAAGTTGTGGTATTCGACCAGCTCCTTAAACCGTTCGGCAAAAACCGCAGGGTTTAAAAAGTCACCGGCGCGCAGGCCTCGTCTGGCCGCCTTGTCTTCATACGCAGGCCCTATGCCGCGGCCCGTCGTACCAATCGCTTTGCTGCCTCGGGCTATTTCACGCGCCTTGTCGATGGCGACATGAACCGGCAATATCAGGGTGCAGGCTTCACTGATCAACAATCTATTTCTAACCGGGATACCGGCTTTTTCCAGAAACTCGATTTCTTCCAGCAGGGCATTGGGCGATAAAACCACGCCGTTGCCGATCATGCATTGCACATTTTCCCGAAGGATGCCGGACGGAATAAGGTGCAGCACCGTCTTTTCTCCCTGTATAACCAGCGTGTGCCCCGCATTGTGGCCGCCCTGAAAACGGATCACAGCTTCCGCCTGCTCCGTTAACAAATCAACCAGTTTACCTTTTCCCTCGTCACCCCATTGGGTACCGATGACAACGACATTTTTTCCCATAATTATTCCAAACTAAGCTAAGGGTCTAACGACCCAGTTTTGATGATCTTGTTCCAAGACGGATGTACAACCAAGTTCTTGTGCAGTCCCGGTTTGCCCCGGCAGTTGCTGAACAACTGCCAGTCCCTCGGCGCGTAAATCCCTGATTTTTTCATGTAGCGCTGCATCGTCCCCATAGGGAGCGAAAATCAAGGCTTGCGGTTCTTTTTGATAGGATGCTTTACCTAATGCCGACAATACTTTCAAGTCGGCGCTAAAGCCGGTCGCAGCACGGGCACGCCCAAAAATTGCGCCGATATTGTCATAACGACCGCCTCTGGCTATCTCCCGGCCTACCGAGGGCACGAAAGCCGCAAAAACCACGCCGGTGTGGTAATGGTAACCGCGCAATTCGGCCAGATCGAAACTGATCGGCAACGATGGAAAACTGGCCGTCAGTTGTTCCGCAATGGCTTCCAAATTTGCTAAAGCCTCTTTGACTTCGCCGTTAGCCGTCGCTAAAACATCTCGGGCTTTAGCTATGGTTTCCTTGCCGCCGTTCAATTGCGGCAGTTTCAGGAACATAGCCTTATGCTCATCATCAATGCTATACGCAGCCATCAGCTCTTGAAGCTCCGGTCTGGCCTTGCGCTGTAATACGTCGAACAGCTCAACTTCCTGCGCGTCATCCAAACCTGCCTGTCTTGACAGCGCCCGATAGATGCCGACATGACCTAAATCAAGATGCACATTTTGCAATCCTGCCATCGCCAGCATTTCCAGCATCAAGCGGATGACTTCGACATCGCTTTCCTTGCCGGCATGCCCGTAAAGTTCAGCGCCTATCTGCATCGGACTTCTGGTTTTTTCGAGCGGATCGCCTTTGGTATGCAAAATAGTGCCTGTATAGCAAAGACGGGTCGGCCACTCAACGTTCAGATTATGCGCATCGATTCTGGCAACCTGCGGCGTCATGTCGGACCTCACCCCCAGCATTTCGCCGCTGATCTGATCGGTCAACTTGAAAGTCTGCAATTCCAGGTCATGTCCCGAACCGGTCAACAACGAATCCAGGTAATCGATGAACGGGGGAATGACTAGCTCATATCCCCAACAGGCGAATGTATCCAGTATCTTACGGCGCAAGCTTTCAAGATGCTTAGCCTCTTCCGGCAAAATCTCTTCTATGCCGTCAGGCAAAAGCCAAGAGTCTTTTTGTTGCATGTTTTGTATGTCCACTCAAACAAAACGCCCC
>JBAQYH010000534.1:0-4037 GCA_049299935.1 Methylobacter sp.
GAAGGGTGCGAAGCTTTATATTTCTCTTCGCGGGAGATGCCATGCCTTATTTAGCAGCCAGCGCCACGCCTTTAAAATGAACACCATCCCAGCCGTATTGCATGAAATTCCTGATGTTCTGGTGGCCTGTGCCGTTTGGATCATTTAGAACATCCAGCCGGTAATAATCGCCAAACAGGTTTAACGTTTGTTGCCGGTCGAGTCCGTTGAGTTGGGCAAAGGAGAAAATCTTGCAGGAGCCTTCGTTGGTTCCGGCCTGATTGACTAACAACTGCTCATTCAGGCCGTTGCTGAATTCGGTAGGTTGGTAATGGTAGTTTTCAGTAATGACTGCGATGGTTTCATCAAAACTGACATTTTCGTTGTTTTTTATTTTTTCAAGAAATGATGCGAGTGACATTTTTAAGGCTAAGGGCGAAGGGCTAAAGGCTAAAGGGTTAGCGGAGTAATCCGGAAATCTTTTTAAATTCAGGGTGAGTCGAATCCCTGACCCATTCGAACAATACCGATTCATAGTTGGTAATGGTCGCGCCTTGCTGTTGCATGCGCTGCAAGGCATAGAATTTATGTTCCGCCTTGCGTGAGCAAATGGCGTCTTCGGCGACATGCACCTGATAGCCGAAATGGATCAATTCCAATGCGGTTTGCAATACGCAAACATGTGCTTCCTGGCCGACCAGTATGACTTGTTTACGATCGGTGCTGGCGACGGTGTCGGTGAAACCCTCGGCCGCACAGCAGGAAAAACCGGTCTTGTCGAAAATCAGGGTGTCTTCCGACAAAATGTCGGTGATGGCCGTATCGGTAGCGCCCAAGCCTTTGGGATATTGTTCGGTCAGCAATACCGGGATGTCTAATAGACCGGCGGCTTCAACCAGACTGCGGGCATTGGCCGTCATCAGTTCGGCTTCGGTTTCGGGCA
Source organism: Methylobacter sp. (assembly GCA_049299935.1). GTDB lineage: Bacteria > Pseudomonadota > Gammaproteobacteria > Methylococcales > Methylomonadaceae > Methylobacter_A. The sequence goes on from JBAQYH010000534.1 coordinate 923, forward strand.
TGGCAGCCGATAGCTTGGATTGCAAATCGACGACGATCAGCAGGCTGTTTTTTGCGGACAGGAGGTTTGGGTGCGTGGTCATTTTAATTTGAAGGAAAGGGTTGGGGGAAGAAGGCTAAGGGCTAAGGGCAAAGGGCAAAAGGCTAAAAAATACATCCTTCGCCTTTTGCCTTGCGCCTTTAGCCCTTTTTCATAACGCGTGCTTTTTCACGCTGCCAATCACGGTCTTTTGAAGCGGCGCGCTTGTCATGCAATTGCTTGCCTTTTGCCAGGCCTATTTCCAATTTGGCCCTGCCGTTTTTCCAGTACATCGATAACGGAATCAACGTGTAGCCTTTGCGCTCGACGGAGCCGATCAATTTGTTCAGTTCGTGCCGGTTCAACAACAGTTTTTTGGCGCGGATAGCGTCCGGGTTAACATGGGTCGAGGCCGATAACAGCGGCGAAATATGCGCGCCCGACAACCAGGCTTCGCCCCGCTTTATCGCGACATAACTTTCTTTGAGTTGAACGCGTCCGTCCCGCAGGCTTTTAACTTCCCAGCCTTCCAAAACCATTCCCGCTTCGAAGCGTTCTTCAATCGAATACTCAAATTTAGCCTGACGATTAACCGCAATCGTGGCGTTTTGCTGCTTGTTGTTTTTCTTGGACTTTTTATCGGCCATAAGTACGGATTAAGATTTTTAAACTGACGTAAAGGAATAATTTTGTTATTTTACCCGATATTACTGCAATAGTCAGAAAAGCTCACCACGAAGGATGCATCCGGGGTGATTTTATAATTATAAAGTTTTTACAGGCACACCAATGACGGACACAAAAAAATCAATTCATGGCGAATGGTCGTCGCGTTTCGCATTTATCCTGGCTGCGACAGGTTCCGCAGTCGGTCTGGGTAATATTTGGAAGTTTCCTTATATTACCGGCGAAAACGGCGGCGGGGCATTCGTCATCGTCTATTTGCTGTGCGTGTTGTTGATCGGCATCCCCATTATGATGGCGGAAACCATGCTCGGACGGCGCAGCAGGCAGAATCCCATCAACACCATGATAACCCTGTCCGATGAGGCCGGGGCCGATAAAAACTGGCATTATTTGGGATGGATGGGCGTTATCGCCGGTTTTTTAATACTCTCTTATTACAGCGTCATCGCAGGCTGGGCTTCTGCTTATGTGTTAAAGGCCTTTACCGGTAGCTTTTTCGGTGCCGATTCAACAACGATAAAAGGGCTTTTTGACGGCTTTATCGCCAGTCCGGTACAGCTGACTTTCTGGCATACCTTGTTCATGTTGGCGACCATGTTGGTTGTGGTTCGCGGCGTCAATACCGGCCTGGAGAAAGCCGTGCGCTTTTTAATGCCGACCCTGTTTGTGCTGCTGATATTGTTGGTGGCTTATGCAATGACCTTTGACGACTATTATGACCGAGGCATCAAATTCTTGTTTACGCCCGATTTCAGCAAGCTGACCGCTAACGGCGTATTGACCGCGATGGGGCACGCTTTCTTTACGCTGAGTTTAGGCATGGGCGCGATCATGATTTACGGCTCTTATCTGCCTAAAAATGTGTCGATTGCCAAAACCGTCTACTTGATTGCAGGTACCGATACGGCGGTTGCGTTATTGGCGGGCATCGCCATTTTCCCGATTGTTTTTGCAGCCGGATTGGAACCTGCGGCTGGCCCCGGCCTTATCTTTCAAACCTTGCCGGTTGCTTTCGGCAACATGACCGGCGGCTGGTTATTCGGCATCTTGTTTTTTGTGATGCTGGTGTTCGCCGCGCTGTCTTCGTCCATTTCCTTGATTGAACCGGCTGTTGCGTGGTTGATTGAAAATAAAGACATGAGCAGACAACAAGCCTGTATTTGGTCGGGTGGGATAACCTGGCTGCTGGGATTAGGCACTGTTTTTTCATTCAATGTCTGGTCCGAGTTCAAGATTTTCGACAGAACCATTTTCCAATTGTTGGATTATTTAACCGCCAATTTGATGCTGCCAATCGGCGGTTTCTGCATCGCGGTGTTCGCCGGTTGGATCATGAAGCAGCAGCACACCGAGCATGAGTTGGACATGCCTGATGCGCTCAGCTATAAAGTGTGGCGGTTTTTAATCTGCTATGTGTCACCCGCTGCCGTGTTTCTGGTATTCCTGCATGTGGTCGGGGTTCTGTAAGCATGACAGTTGTTCAAAAAAGTGCCTTGGTCAAATTCTCGGCGCAGCAGATGTTCGACCTGGTTAACGACATTGAAGCCTATCCTGAGTTTTTGCCCTGGTGCAGCGGCAGCCGCATCATCAAGCGCGAAGGCGATATTGTCGAAGCCGAGGTCATGATTTCCAAAGGCGGTTTTAAAAAATCCTTTGCGACCCGGAACAAGATCGATAACGGCCGCAGCATGACGCTCTCCCTGTTGAACGGCCCGTTTTCATCTCTGGAAGGAAAGTGGGAATTCATACCGCTGCGCGAAGACGCCAGCAAGATTTCCCTGGATCTGGAATTTGAAATGTCAGGCAAGCTGGCAAGTCTGGCTTTTGGAGCAGTCTTTAACCAGATCTGTAACACCATGGTGAGTTCGTTTACCGCACGGGCCAAAACTGTTTATGGTTAATGTCGAAGTAGCTTACGCCAAACCCGAACAGCAGGTAATAGTCACGGTGGCAATGGAGGAGGGCGCGACTGTTGAAGCTGCGATAAAAACATCCGGCTTGCTGGAGCTTTTTCCTGAGATTGTCTTGTCCGAGCTTAAGGCGGGCATTTTTGGCGTGGCCTGCAAACTGGATCAGCCTGTTAGAGAGGGCGACAGGATCGAGATTTATCGGTCTTTGGTACATGACCCTAAAGAGGCTAGGCGGCAAAGGGCTTTGAAGAGGGACTAGTTGTTAACTTAGAGTCAACTCACAAGTAGCGGAATATAGGATGATCGTATTCACGAAACCCTGAATTTTGCAAGCTCCATCAGGCTACTTGCTACATACATTTAAGAGAGTTCCATATGATTAGTGAAGTAGATGTATTAGAAATAGAAAAGCTATTTGTTGACATACAACCGGATGCCGCTGGTAACAAACCAGTTCGTGATGGAATTGTAAATTTTCAAACGTACATAGCAGCACCGTA
>JBAQYH010000535.1:0-8830 GCA_049299935.1 Methylobacter sp.
TCCTCATCAGTAGTTTCGCTTCGCTTAACGCCTGCGGACCGGTCAATTCCCTGGAGCTGAGCGCCTGCAACGTCTCGCCTGAAATCTGCCCATTCACGGTTTCAACCGGTCCCTGACCCACATTGAAATCGTATTTTTTAAATGCTTCAACCGGTTTTTCATTGCCATCATATTCCAGCTGCAAACCATAACCCGCACAGTCCATCAAGCCAAGCTCAAACAGCCGCAATGCCGCTTCCCTATTGGAATCATCCGCTAGACGCGATAAACACTCGGCGTAAGAATCGAACACTTCGGGATGAGGATCGTATTTGTGCAAGAAACATCCGACCAGCTCATTGATATAAAAACCGCAATAAAGCGCAAGTCCCTTTATCTCGCTGAACGGCTGAACCATTTCGACATCGGTCAGCGTTTTTAATTCTGCGTTGCCGACATAGGAAATGGTTAGCGGGATAAAGGGTTGCAGTATCCCTGCTGTTTTGGATTTGGTTTTTCTTACGCCTTTAGCCAGCAGGGAAATCCGGCCGAAATCACGGGTTAACGCATCGATAATCAGGCTGGTTTCCCGGTATTTGCGCTGCTGCAAGATAAAGGCAGGCTGCAAATAAACTGCGGATTCAGTCATTAAAGCCCAGGCTTTGCAAGGCTCGTTCGCTATCCGACCAGCCTTTTTTAACCTTGACCCAAAGCTGCAAATACACCTTCTGCCCGATCAGCTTTTCTATATCCAGCCGAGCGTCGGTGCCGACTTTTTTCAGCATTTCACCGTCCTTGCCGATCACGATGTTCTTCTGGGTCAACCGCTCCACCCAGATAATCGCATAGATTTTGGTGATGTAGGGCTTTTCTTCGTAGCGCTCAATCTCGACCGTCAGCGCATAAGGCAGTTCATCGCCCAAGCGCCGGGTCAGTTTTTCCCTGACAATTTCAGCCGCCAAAAACCGCTCGGACCGGTCGGTCACCTGGTCCTCGGGATAGATCAAATCCCGTTCCGGCAACAGTTCCATGATCAAACTTTCCAGCTGATCGAGATTGATGCTTTTTAATGCGGAAATGGGCACCATGTGCTTGAATGGGAAACGATGCTGGGCTTCGTTAAAGAACGTCAAAATAGCTTCCTTGTCCGCTACCTTATCGACCTTGTTAACGGCGAGAATCACCGGCAAACCGGCCTGCTCCAATTTTTTGAAGATAGCCTCGTCGTATTCATGCCAGGACAAACCGTCGATCAGCCAGACGATCACATCGACGCCCAGCAAAGTCGTGTCTGCGGTCCGGTTTAAATAACGGTTCAACGCCCGCTTTTCACTGTTATGCATGCCCGGCGTATCCATATAAACGGCTTGGCCTGCGTCAGTGGTGTTAATGCCGAGAATTCGATGCCGGGTTGTTTGCGGCTTGCGTGAGGTAATGCTGATTTTCTGCTTCAACAAATGATTCATCAATGTTGATTTGCCGACATTGGGGCGCCCAATCAGGGCGACGAAACCACAATTCATTTAGTGTCCTTATTTAATAGTTCGAGCATAAGCTCTGCGGCCGACTGCTCGGCTTTTTTTCTGGAATTTCCGGTGCCGATGCAAGACTCGGCTGTGAGCGGCGTTGTGCACTTAACTTTGAACGTTTGCTCATGCGCAAGCCCGGACATGGTCATCAGGGTATAATCCGGCAGCTCCATTTTTTTGGACTGCATTAACTCCTGCAATTGAGTCTTAGGATCTTTCTGCCAATTATCCAAAGACAAACTTTTCAGCTTTTCCGCAAACAACTGCAAGATCCATGGCTGGCAAGCATCCATGCCCTGATCGCTGTACAACGCGCCGATAATGGCTTCCACCGCATCGGACAGGATGGAGTCACGCCGGAAACCGCCGCTTTTCAACTCCCCCGAACCCAGCAGCAAATAATCGCCCACCTGATGTTTCCTGGCCAACTCTGCCAGTGAACTTTGGTTGACCAGACTCGCCCTTAATCGGCTTAAAACACCTTCACTGGCGGAAGGGAATAACTCATATAACTTCTGGGCGATAACAAAGCCCAAAATCGAATCCCCTAAAAACTCCAACCGTTCATTATTGTTCGAACCTGCGCTTCGATGCGTTAAAGCCGTGGAAAAAAGCTGCGGATTGTTAAATACCAGCCCCAGCTTTTTACACAACACTTCCGGCTTTTTTATCACTTCTCGCCGACCTCGAAGAAGTCATGAAACTCGGCTAACGCGCTCAGGTTACCGGCAATATTCACGACGGTCTCATATTCGATGTCCACTTTCACATAATTGCCATGCCGCAGAACTTTAATATCGTCTTGTTTGACATCATAGACGTAATTGATGTTAAAGCGCTTGTTTAAGCTGTCCCTGATTTCATACTCGCTTTTCATTTGAAGATCGGGCATTTGTTTTACCGCTTCCAGGGCGCTCTTTACCTTGTTATGGTCCAGGTAAATAGGAACGATCTTAAGCGTCAACAAGACAAAAAATCCGATCAGCCCAAGAAAAAAGATAAGCGAAATCAAGGTTAAACCTTGCTGACGTTTAGGTGATAAATTCATTTTCTTCTCCAGAAGATTTATTAAAAATAATGGTAACTCTATTCAGCTAAGCGGAGACTCACGGACCGCGGGGGATAGCCCCCTCTCCCGATGGAGAGGGGGCCGTGCTTCGCGCTGAACAATAAGTATAGTGCAGGTTATTTCAACGCGGTGCCGATACGGTCAAGACCCACACCTTTATGTTGCCAATCCCAGCTCATCCAGATAAAAAAGGCTTTTCCAACCAGATTTTCTTCAGGAACAATGCCCCAGTAACGGCTGTCGTTGCTGTTATCGCGGTTATCGCCCATCACAAAATAACTTCCTTGCGGCACCACATAAACGCCTTCGGCGGAAGACGCGCCATTTCTGATCAGGATACTGTGCTCAACGCCGGTCAAATTTTCTAACAGGTGCTCATTCCCGGTCATATCCTCGCCTTGACCTACGCCCTGATAGCGCCCCAAAGAAACCTGGTTGATCGGCTCGCCATTGATATGCAGCTTTTTATCGTAATAAGCGATTTTGTCGCCCGGCAAGCCGATCACACGCTTGATGTAATCGACCGCCGGGTCTTTAGGGTAACGAAAAACGACGATGTCGCCGCGCTTGGGCTCATTCAGTTCGATGATTTTTTTATTGATAACCGGCAAGCGTATTCCGTAAGTGAATTTATTAACCAGAATAAAATCGCCTATCAGTAAAGTCGGCATCATCGACGCTGAGGGTATACGGAAAGGCTCGGCGATGAACGAGCGCAGCAATAGCACGATCAACACAACCGGGAAAAAAGACCGCGCATACTCGACCAGTATGGGCTCGTTTTCTTCATCGAAAATCTCGCCTCTAGCTTTGAGCACCAGCAAATACCCGCCCCAGACTACCCCGGTAACCAGTGTGGCGACGGCAAGAAAAAAGGAAAAATCGTAATCCATGTTCATATATTCAGGTTAAAGGTTTAAGGCTAAAGGCGAAGGACAAATGGCTAAGGACGATGACATTGAAGCTTGGTTTTTCGTCTTGCGCCTTTTGCCTTTCGCCAGATCTTTATTCTTTGTTAAGCTGCAAAACGGCCAGGAAGGCCTCTTGAGGAATCTCAATATTGCCGACCTGTTTCATGCGTTTCTTCCCGGCCTTTTGCTTTTCCAGCAATTTCTTCTTACGGCTGATATCGCCGCCGTAACATTTGGCAATCACGTTTTTGCGCATCGCCTTGACGGTGGAGCGGGCGATAACCTTGGAGCCGATGGCCGCCTGGATCGCAACCTCATACATTTGCCGCGGAATCAGGTCTTTCATCTTTTCGACCAGATCGCGGCCCCGGTTTTGGCTTAAATCCTTATGCACGATGATCGACAAGGCATCGACTTTTTCGGCGTTAATCAACACGTCCAGCTTGACCAATTCGGCCGGTTGGAAACGCAAAAACTCGTAATCGAACGATGCAAAGCCGCGACTCACCGACTTTAAACGATCAAAGAAATCAAGCACCACTTCGCTGAGCGGCATTTCATAATGCAGCGATACCTGTCTGCCTGCGTATTGCATGTCTTTTTGCACGCCGCGCTTTTCTATGCACAGGGTAATCACGCCGCCCAAATAGGTTTCAGGAACCAGGATATTGGCCCGGATAATAGGCTCCCTGATTTCCTTGATGGTTCCCAGGTCCGGCAGCTTGGCCGGATTATCGATCATCAAAACCTGATCGTTATGGGTAATGACCTCGTAGATAACGGTCGGTGCTGTCGTGATCAGATCGACATCGTATTCCCTTTCCAAGCGCTCCTGCACAATCTCCATATGCAACATGCCGAGAAAACCGCAGCGGAAACCGAAGCCCAACGCTTGGGACGTTTCCGGCTCAAAATACAGGGAAGCGTCGTTAAGATTTAACTTTTTCAGCGCCTCGCGCAAATCCTCATAATGATCGGAACTGACCGGATACAACCCGGCAAAAACGCGCGGCTGAACCTTCTGGAATCCGGCGAGCTGTTCGGCAGCCGGGTTATCCGTCCAGGTGATGGTATCGCCGACCGGCGCGCCGAAAATATCTTTAATCCCGGCGACGACATAGCCGACTTCGCCGGTATTCAAGATGTCTTTTTCCAGGCGCTTGGGTGTAAAAACGCCGACCTTTTCGGCGATAAACGACTTGCCGGTGGACATGATCGTGATCTTCTGCTTTCTGCGGATACTGCCGTGCATAATCCTGACCAGCGACACCACGCCCAGGTAACTGTCGAACCAGGAATCGATGATCAACGCCTGCAACGGGCCTGCGGTATTGCCTTCAGGCGGCGGAACTTTAAGCACCAGTTGTTCCAACACACCCTCAACGCCCAGGCCGGTTTTGGCGCTGATCATCAGCGCCTCGTCGGCCGGAATGCCGATCACTTCTTCGATCTCGGCCTGCACCCGTTCAGGTTCGGCAGACGGCAAATCGATCTTGTTCAGCACCGGCACCACTTCCAGCCCCTGCTCTATCGCCGTATAGCAGTTGGCCACGCTTTGCGCCTCAACGCCCTGCGCCGCATCGACGACCAACAACGCGCCTTCGCAAGCCGCTAACGACCTGGAAACCTCATAAGAAAAATCCACATGCCCGGGCGTATCGATAAAGTTCAACTGATAGGTCTCGCCGTCTTTCGCCTTAAAATCCAGCGTGACGCTCTGCGCTTTAATGGTAATACCGCGCTCTTTCTCAATATCCATCGAATCGAGCACTTGCGCGGACATTTCCCTTGCAGTTAAGCCGCCGCAGATTTGAATAAAACGATCCGCGAGCGTCGATTTGCCATGATCGATATGGGCGATAATGGAAAAATTTCTTATATGTTTTAAATCCACTTGTATTTCAACTTGTTATGGTAGTGTTAATGCATGGCGCCAAACATTGTCGTTATCGTATTTGCACGCCTGTGTTAGCTGGACATTGTAACAGATTTAGGCCTGCTCAAAGCCTACTTTCAGCATCAATCCTGGGGGATTTGTTCTAATGTTTGCTTGCCGTGCAGCGCTCTTAATCCTGGAAAAATCGTTTCGTCCACGAAAAACACGAAAAGCACGAAAATATTCAAAAGATACACCAATCTGTAGACCGCCACCCAACCAGATCAACACAACATGCCGATTTATTTCGTGTCTTTCGTGTCTTTCGTGGACAACTGCGGTTTTCAGGATCATTGAGCGGCTGAAGCCGTCCCCACCGTTACCCCCAGCCAGCTGTATATCCGCTTAACCAGCAAGCCTTCATCATGCAGATAAGTGTGGCCTTCATCATCGATTTTAATCTGCCGGTAACCCGCGTTTTCTTTTGCCGCCAAGCGCCGGTCCCTTGCGCTGCCTGTCACATCCGCTACGTCCAATGCGCCGTAAATATCCAACATTGGAATCTTGATCTTCTTGATAAGTTCCAGCGTTTGGGCGGTTTTGTTTTCGGTGGCCGACACCGGCAGGCTAATGGTCACCAGCGCCTTAATATCCGCCGCTTGCTCACTCAGGGCATAAACGCCCATCAACCCGCCCAAACCGTAACCGACCACAACAATATTTTCCGCACCGTTGCTCTTTGCATAGCCGATGCCGGCCTGAATCCGCGATGCAGCCTCCGGAAGCAGCGCATAATAGTCGTCCTGTCCGGCGCCTGTTTCCCGCAGCGGCATTTGCAGCGCAAGCGTCGTCCAGTTATGCTCAGGCAGAAACACCCTCAACCCGTAAATCAGCTGCTGCTGATTGGGATGCCCGCCCATATCATGGAGAATAATAACGGCACCCTTGGCGGCGACTTTTTCCGTTTCAGTATAAAGCCCGAGAAATTTTTTCCCTTCGGACTCCAGCCAGATCGCCTTGCCCATCGCCAGGGTTTTGCTGATGCCGTCGGCAAAATCGGCTTCCCGCTTTTCATCGCCGGCCAGGCAAACGCCGGCCAGCAGGCAAAGTGCAAAAACGATAAACCCGAGTCTCATTGCCGTCCGTAAAAATCGCTGTACCGATATAAATCATGCACATGCCGCAGCAACACCATGATGACCGAAGCGACCGGCAATGCCAGCAGGATGCCCAAGAAACCGAATAACTGTCCGCCGGCCAAGACCGCAAACATCACCGCAACCGGATGCAAGCCAATTTTATCGCCTACCAGCATCGGCGTTAACACCATGCCTTCCAGCGATTGTCCGATGATAAAAACGATCGCGACCGGCACCAGCTGTATCAACTCATGAAATTGCACCAAGGCCGCGACACAGGCCGCAACGATACCGACAATCGAGCCCAGATAAGGCACAAAACTGACCAGACCGGCCAACATGCCTATCAACAAGGCCAAATCGAGGCCGGTGATCCACAGACCGATACTGTAAATACAGCCTAAGGCCAGCATGACATACAGCTGCCCCCGGACAAAAGCCGACAACACCGCATCCACTTCGCCGGCGAGTTTAGTCGCGGTAGGCGCGACACGCCGCGGCAATAAATCATGGACTTTGACAACCAGGCCATCCCAATCGCGCAATAAATAGAAAGTGACCACCGGAATCAACAGCAGGTTCATCAGCCATTCGGCGATCACCCCACCGGAATGCGAAACCGAGCTCATTAACGTGGCCGCAATGCCGCCCGCCTGCTCCCAGTGACCTTTGATCAGGTTAACAATCTGGCTGAGGTTAACCGGCCTGAGACCTAAATGAAACCGCCGCTGCGCCCAGGGAATGACGGTTTCATTCAGCCATGTGACATAAGCGGGCAGGCTGCTGACAAAATGCTCGACCTGATACTCCAGAAGCGGGACCAGCAGCAGTAAAACCAGCACAAAAACCAGCGTCATCGCCGAAAAAACCACCAGTACGGCCTTGGTCCTGGATAATTGATAGGTTTCCAGCTTGTCGGTCAGCGGGTCGCCGAGGTAAGCCAACATCGCCGCAAATGCAAACGGCATCAACACCGGCGCCAACAGGTAAATCAACCAGGCTGAACCCGCGATAAAAGCGAAAACCAGCCATTTTTGTGAATCGGTCATTACAATCCCCTCAATTTTTATAGCTTAACATCCATCAATCACCGCCCCCACAGCCGCCTCCGCAACCTGATGAATCGCCGGAGCAGCCGGAATCCGACGTGTCGCTTGAACTGCCTGAAGAACCGCCGCAACCGGAGGAACAGCCTATATGGCTTGCACAGTATCCGCCTGCTGAATTCTTTTTACAGTCTAGCTGATAGGTAAAGCCATTATCGATATTTAACAAACCGTCCATCGCAAAAATAAGCGGCAATCGAACCGGCTTTTTAGGATTGATCTGCTCCAGCGCACAGGCCAGCCGCCACGACCGTTTAATGCCCTCTTTCGCCAGAGTCGGCGTAGGCATGGCCTCGGCAGGCGTGTGATGCAGAAAACGCCCCAGCGCCTTGTTGCAGAACTTTTCATAAATGCGGGTGGACAGAATAAACTCATGCCAGGCATCATCGACGACTTGGGACGGCATCGACACCATGCGTTTTTTCGCCCGGTGACACATACGGAAATAATCTTTCAAACCCTGAAAGACCATATCCAGCTGCTGCTCGCTTAACTGGGGGTGCTTTTGCGATAATTTTTGGCGTATGCCTTTATGAAAATAATATTGCTCGATATATTTAAGTTGCCGGGCTTTATTAGCCTTGTTCGCAACATAAAAAAGACCCAGTACCGCTGCACTGATAAGAAGAAAATATAAACTCATGGCCGCAATACCGATGTGCTCATCCGTTTATAAACAAGCCGATGTTACCCATTAACAGTAAGCGGCGCATCGGCTTGTAGAACAATTTCCGTGACAATTAAGCCGTGTAATAAATAACGGCGGCAACCGCGGCAACAACCCCTATGACCAGCGCGGTCAGCATGACGCCTTTCTTGGTTTGGAAAAGGCCGGGGGCTTTGTCTTCCCTGATTTCCACGCCTTCAATACGCGCATTGATCGCCTTGAACTTGCCCCGGTTATCCCTTGCAACCTGGTAATAAATAACATCGCCGGCAACCGGGCGACGGCTCGCCCCCTTTAGCGCCGAGATATGGATAAAAATATCTTTCCCGCCGTCATCAGGGCTGATGAAGCCAAATCCCCGATCTTCTTTCCATGTTTTTAAAACTCCCTTGATCTGTGTTTTTGTCATAAAAATTTCTTGTCTGTTGTTTTTGCCTTACCTACATCACTGTAGCTTAAGGGGCGTTAGCCTTGTGCGCCTGCGTTTTGCAGCGGCTTTCCAATCATCCGGCGAATCCTGCAAAACCGATGATCCCGGCTGCCCCATGCAAGAC
>JBAQYH010000536.1:0-4489 GCA_049299935.1 Methylobacter sp.
GCAGGCTTTGTCCTTCTGGCAATTGGCCTCGCCGCCGCATTTGGTTGAATCAAGCGGTTCATCGACAGCGGCGATGATCTCCGCAATATTAATATCATTGGCCTTGCGGCACAGTTTGTAACCGCCGCCAGGTCCGCGCACGCCTTTCACCATGCCGGCACGGCGCAGACGGGCAAATAGTTGTTCCAGATAAGACAGGGAAATAGTTTGACGAGCCGCAATTTCAGTTAGGGTTACCGGCTTGATTTGGCTGTGAAAAGCCAAGTCAAGCATTGCAGTGACCGCATAGCGACCTTTAGTAGTTAGACGCACAGTAGTTTCCTCAATAAATACCGTTAAGATATTGTTACTATACTTAACCCAGCAAAATAGTCAACTATTATACCCTTTGCATGCATAGGTATTTACATTGTAGGGTTTTCTTTTTCCGGATGGAGGCCTACCGATCGTCTTTTCCGTAGCCGTCTTCAATTTCGCAGCCGTCCAATCTGGAGATAGGAGATTCCGTGTATTTAATGCCGGCATCATGAAGCGCTTTTTGCAGGGTTTCTATCTGTTTGTCCATGTCATGGATATGATCCAGCATGTGATTAATTGCGTAGGCGATTGGGTCGGGCATGTCGGTTGTTGCGCCGTAGGCATGAAAGCCCATTTTGTAGGCGATCTTGTCACGCTCGGCGGCTGCGGCTTTGCTTTTGGGATCGACGATATGGGCGGGAATGCCGACCACGGTTGCGTCCGCCGGCACCGGTTTTAACACCACCGAATTTGAACCCACCCGGGCGTTTTCGCCTATATCGATAGGCCCCAAAACTTTCGCCCCCGCACCGACCACCACGCCGTTATGCAGGGTCGGATGGCGCTTGCCCTTATCCCAGCTGGTTCCGCCCAAGGTGACGCCATGATACAAGGTGCAGTCGTCGCCGATAACGGCGGTTTCGCCGATGACCACGCCCATGCCGTGATCGATGAAAAAACGCCTGCCGATGACGGCGCCGGGGTGGATTTCAATCCCGGTCAGCCAGCGGCCGAGATGGGCGATAAACCGGGCCGGCCATCTGAATCCTGCCAGCCAGAAAGAATGGCTGAGCCGGTGGATTAAAACGGCATGAAAGCCGGGGTAGGTGGTAATCACTTCGAAGACCGATTGCGCCGCCGGATCGCGTTCGAATACGCAGGCAATATCTTCTTTTATTCGGTTAAACATCGTTATTCCTCTTATGGCCTTGAGACATCCGCAGGATGCCCCGGAGTATGTCCAGTTCCTTGGTATCCAGTTGCACCCGGTTATATATCCGGCGCAAACGGCGCATGATGGATTTTGATTTGGCCGGATGCATAAAGCCTATGTCGCTTAACGCTTCAGCCATGTGCGTATAAAAAGACTCCATTTGCGCTGCCGTAGCCAAAGGCTCTTCGCCTTTGTCGCCGACAAAAATTTCTTCCTGCGGCGCCAAGCCGGATGCGACAAATAACTCATAACAAACAACCTGCACGGCTGCGGCGATATTCAGGGAGCTGTATTCGCTGTTGCAGGGGATGCGCAGCAAAAAATGGCATAGATCCAGTTCGTGATTTTTTAAGCCCGAATTTTCCCGGCCGAAAACGATAGCCACGTTGTTGCCCGGTTCATTGATCAATACTTTTTCTGCGCATTCCCTGGGCGACAGTTCAGGCCAGCTGATGGTCCGGCCCCGGGCGCTGGCGCCGATCACCAGCTGGCAATCGGCGATAGCCTCTTGCAAGGTCCGGCAAACGGTTGCTCCCGCCAGCACGTCATCGGCGCCGGAAGCTCTGGACGTGGCGTCGGCGCTGGGGAAGATTTTAGGCGCAACCAGCCAGAGATTGTGCATCTTCATGTTCTTCATCGCACGGGCGACGGCGCCGATATTTCCCGGATGCGTCGTTTCGACCAGCACAATTTTTATAGTAGACAGCAAGGCGTTGTCCTTGGTTAAAAAAAGAGCCTAAGTTTAGCAAAAGATTTGGTATCCTATGGCATTTTCTGTGCTTATATAAATCCGCCTATGCAACCCATGTTAAATATTGCCGTCCGAGCCGCAAGAAGCGCCGGCGACTTGATACTCCGCTCATCCGAAAATATCGACCGCCTGCATGTCGACCAAAAAGGCAAAAACGATTATGCCAGCGAGGTTGATCGCATGGCCGAACGGGAAATCATCAACATTATCAAGGCAGCTTATCCCGAGCACAGCATCCTGGCAGAAGAAAGCGGCGCGCAAGAGGGTAACGATTTCGTCTGGGTGATCGACCCGCTGGACGGCACGACCAACTTTCTGCACGGCTTTCCGCAATACTGCGTTTCCATTGCCCTAAAGCACAAAGGCAGGATTGAAGTCGGCGTCGTTTACGATCCGTTGCGGGATGAATTGTTTACCGCCAAGCGCGGCGGCGGCGCCATGCTGAATAATCGCCGCATTCGGGTGACCAAGCAAAACAGCTTGAAAGGCGCATTGATCGGCACCGGCTTCCCGTTTAAAACCGGCCTGCACATGGATGCTTATCTGGGCATGTTCCGCGCACTGGCGACGGATTCGGCGGGAATTCGCCGTGCGGGCGCAGCAGCGCTTGATTTGGCCTACGTGGCTGCCGGCCGGTTGGATGGCTTTTGGGAAATAGGCCTGATGGAGTGGGATATGGCAGCAGGCATTTTATTGGTGAAGGAAGCGGGCGGAGCGGTTACCGATTTTTCTTTTAACGATAAGTACCTGGAATCGGGCAACCTGATCGCCGGAAGCCCCAAGATGCACCAAATCATGTACCAGCGCATAGAGCCGCATGTTACGGATAATTTGAAATAATTTGTATCGTAAGCTGGGTGATTAACCCAGCTTACGGGCTACACGCAACAAGCCTATGGATCGGCTGTAGCTCTCTCCTCACAAGGCGTTGCATCGCGTCATCACGGAAGATATTCATCTCAGGTTATCCTGCCCGGCTATTTAGGGTTATGTAAATCCGAACCGGCACGCTTAATGAAGCTTTTCTTCACAGGGATTGTTGTCTAGCGCGTTACAATACATGACCATTGTTATCAGTTCGGCGACATTTTCGGCCTGCATTTTCTCCATGATACTGGCCCTGTGTACGTCGACCGTGCGGTTGCTGATGTTGAGTATTTTTGCCGACTCCTTATTGGAGTGGCTTTTAACGATCAGGGTCAGCACTTCTTTTTCCCGTGCCGTTAAGTGATCGATGCGGTCTTGTATGCGGCGTTTCTTGACAAACTCTTCCCTGAACGCAACATCCTTTTTTATGGCTTCGTTGATGCGTTCCAGCAATTTCGCGGTATCAAACGGTTTTTCCAGAAAATCGACGGCGCCGGCCCTGAATGCCTTTGACGAGTCGGGAATTTCGGCATTGCCGCTGATAAAGATGATCGGAATACGAATGCCTCTGTTCAATAATTCGTTCTGAAGGTCGTGACCGCTCATCAGCGGCATTCTGACATCCAAGAGCAGGCATCCAGGCTGATCAGGGTTGTAATTATTCAAAAAGGCTTCGGCGGATTCAAAGCTTCTGACCGCTTGTCCTGTCGATTCAATCAAAAGAGTTAACGAGTCTCGGATTACGAATTCATCGTCAACCAAATAAACCAGGGGTGTTGGGGTTTTAACGCTCATCAGGTTTTCTCCGTGTGGGTAGAGTAAAATAAAAAGTAGTGCCTTTCCCAGGTTGACTGTTGAAATGCAAAGTACCTTCATGGGCTTCGATCAATGAGTTGCTGATGGACAGTCCCATGCCCATGCCGTCTGCCTTGGTGGTGTAAAAAGGCGTCAGTATTTTTTGCTGTTGTTCTTCGCTAAGCCCCGGCCCATTGTCCTTCACCCTGACCTGTATACTGTCATTGGGCGTCAAGTGACTATGAATGGCCAGCTGGCGTTGCTGTGCTGCGGGCAAGCTTTTTACGGCGTCAATGCTGTTCCTGATTAGATTTATGATGACTTGTTCGATTTGCACATGATCGACATAGAGTGGCGGCAGATTGTTTTCCAGTTCAAATGTCAGCTTTATGTTGTTTTGTTTAAGATCGGCAATGCACAGGCTAACGGTATTATGAATCAAACTGTTAATGTCGGCGGCTGAACGGAGTTTTGCCTGGGATTTGACGAACTCCCGCATGCGGTGAATGATCTGTCCCGCCCTTAAAGCCTGTTGCTGGGTTTTGTATAAGATGTCGGAGAGTTTTGCCAGATCGGGATTTTCACTGTTAATCAGGTTTAAACTGACTTGCGTATAGTTGGAAATCGCAGACAGCGGTTGATTGACTTCATGGGCAATGCCTGAAGCCATTTCACCCATTAAGCCAAGACGGGTGACATGGGCGAGTTCGTCCAGATGATCCTTGTCCCGTTGTTCCTGTTGTTTGCGCAAACTCACATCACGCACAATATTGGTAAAATAGTGGGCATTATCGATTGAAAACTCCGCTATGGACAGATCCAGCGGCACCACAGAACCGTTTTTG
>JBAQYH010000537.1:0-7131 GCA_049299935.1 Methylobacter sp.
ATATGCGCCATGATGCAGCCTCCGCCGATCTCCGGCACAAACCGGAAGCCATGGATGATGCGGACGTTGCGATAATCCAAATCGAGCGTTTCACTGTTGTCGCTACGCAAACAACGTTCCATCGGCACGGCGGAGATGGGCGTAGTTATCCCTTGTTGCGAGGGGTAACGCGGTTTGGTGATAAAAAATCCCCGGTTATCGGCCAGAAAGGTTTCCCCTGATTGCCCCAGTACGGGAGAACCGATAAAAATATTTTGCAACGTCTGCCCGGCATAGGTTGTCACCAGCCTAAAGCCCGATGAGGAATCGGCAGCGTTCAGGGAAAACAATGAAGCGCCGTTTACCGTGGAGGTTGAGGTTACCGCTATCTGGCCGGGCAGGAACGGTTTGTTTAATTGATCGGGCGGGATGGCGTCCGTACCCACGACAAGGTCGTTCTCGATCCCTGAATGAAAGGTAATGCCTACAGCATGGTTGACGGAGGCAAACTGCTCCAGTTTGGCCTGGGCGCAGGCATTGATGCCTTCGTTACTGTCGCGGCAAACGGCAATCAAGGTATCCAGCAAGCCTTTGCCGCGATCATTGTATTCATGCAGCCGCATACGCATTTCTTCATAGCGTGCTTCGGCTATCTGCCCTACATCCTCCATGCGGTTTTCCCTGATGTCGTTGTATACAAACCAACATGCAGCGGCACCGATCAATCCGGTAGGTAGTAGTATGCATAGTAATAGTGCAACAGTTAAATGTGTTTTTATCGATCTCATTTTCACCGTTTGCTCATTATTATGTGGTTTTCTAAAAACATAAACACGATGCCCCGCATTCGCTTATTCCGCGGGTCAGTAGTGTAACATCTCGGGAACGGATTACTAAGGTGACTGGAAGAATCCTGCGCGTTAAAGCGAGTCGGCTGATGTATGGGGCGCTGTTAAGGGAATCGGGCATGTATCGTTCCCACGCTCCGGCGCCCGTTTTTATACACACGTATTGGAAAGCACGTCATTCCGGCAGGGATTGCCGGACCTGTTAGAGCGCGTAGCGAATCCAGATTTTGCATGAAGCAAAATATCTGCCGATGCAGTCGACCGGCATCCATGCCGGTATGACGACGCTGAAACACACTTGTGTATAACGACGAGCGCCGGAGCGATATGGCGCGCTTATCAATAGCCTACTTAATTTTCAGGTTTGACGATTTCTTCAGCCATTGATTGGCTTTTCCCGAGAGCCATGATTGAGCAAGCTTGTCGGTCTTGCCGATGTTATCTAAAAACGCGTTGGAGATGCTGAATACTGCGGCGATATGTTTGGCATCCTGTTCGCTATCTTGTCGACCGCCATGCGGCGGCATACGCATGCCTCCCGGAGGGGGGCCGCCGGCCGGGCCTCTTCCGCCTTGAAAAGAACCGCCAAAGCGCGGCATGTCGCCGCCCGGCCCGAATTCCATGGACGGATTGGGTTCTGGCGGATGCGATAAGTTAGATCCTGCCAATAATTGATGGCCGCCTTTATTTAATAGCAGCAAATACTTATTACCAAGCGGCGCATATTCCCAGATTGCCGTGCGCACGTAAGGAGAACTGATCCCGTAAGGATCTTCATCCTCGCTGCCGGTCACGACCAGTAGAGGGACGGAAATATTTTTGTAACGGGTGGCTACGCTACCGAGTGCCATATCCACGGACGGACTGAATAGAATTGCGGCAAGCGGGCTGAAGTCTTGCGATTGAGGCAGATCGCTACCGAATTTCTCGCCGATCATCGCCGCCGTCGTTTGTGCGCCGATGTCGTAACCGGCAATGATCAAGCGCGACAAATCCGCAGTTGCAAACAAGCGCTTACCTGCCTTGGCACGCAGTTTCAGTTGTGCGTGAGCCCAGAGCAGGTGGCTGATGCGTTTTTTCAGGGCGTCTTGCGAAAAATACTGATGCCCCAGATAATGCAGTTCACTGTTTCTGACCGCCTTCTTCGGCGGCTCGGGTTTGTTGTCGCCAAGCGGATCATGCTCGTCGGGAGGTCCGGGCATTCCGAATGGTCCGGCAGCGTCGCTTGGTTCCGGCATTGGCCCCAGCTCTTTAAGCGCTTCGCCGATTTCAATCGGCTGCATGCTAAAAACCGTGTAACCGGCTTTAGCCCAAGTTTCTTTCCAGAGTCGGCCGCCATCGGCATGTTCGCCCAAGCCCGGCAGGTAAATAATCAGCGGGTAAGTACCCGGAGTCGTCGGTGCAAGCATTGAAATCTCGACAGCCTGACCATCGTGCCGCCAAGTCTCGCTGATCGACTCAAGCGCATAGCTGTGTGCGGGAGAGTAGCCGCCTTCGGAGATAAACTGCTCGACCTTTTCAGTTTGCTCTTCCGGCGTTGGTGGGGAAAGGTGAAAAAAACAGCCGCTCAGAAAAACAGTACAGGCAATAATTACCGGAGAATAAGCCGTAATTTTGTTCATGACGATTATAGGAATGGTTAATTGATGAAGGATCGGCATGCCTGGGTTGCAGGTAAGCCAATATCGGCAAAATGCAATTCAGGCGTATGTTGGGCTTGATAGCTAAAGTAGCTTCGAGCACATGTAGACAAGCGCTCGAAGCTGAGATTATGAAACAGTGGCAGTCCTTAAACGCGATAGGGCCGGGGCATTACATGAATCACCCCTCGAAACAGGCCATTTTGCTTTGCAATTTATCTTGTTGCTCCTTGGTTAACAGTTTAAAAATAGCGTTGTCCAGCTTGGACTTCTGCAATGCTATTTCTCTATGGATAACGTCGGCTTGGTCAAACAGTTTCCGGATTTGGTCATCGCTATAGTCGTTGGAAAAGGTCAATCGGTGGATTTTGCTACCGGCACTTTTCATGGTTTCCTGCTTGGCGCCGATTTCTCTGCAATGGGTTTTGACCAGCGTATTGATCTCGCCTTGCTGAGTTTCGGTCAGGTTCAATTGATGCAGAATCAACGGCAAGGGCAGGATTCCACCCATAGGCATAGGATGCATCGGAGGAGGCGGGGGCATGTCTCCGCAAGACAGTTCTCCGGGCATTGGTGGGTTAGCCAGGGCTATCGTTGGCAGTAAGGATAAAATCAACAGTAGTTTGCGCATAAAAATCTCCGAATATTGAATGAAAATGGTGGCGAAACAGGATCAATCCCGTCCTGTCCAGTATCGCGCCAACGCAGGTAAAGCGCTGTTATTGAAATGTAAATTCAGGTAAAACCCGAAGCCGGATTGTGGCGGCGGTCATGGTGTAACGTTATGATGATGCTGCCGACAAAATAATAAGGTGGTGACTGTGGCGAAGATTTTGATTATTGACGATGATGTCGAACTGGCCGGGCTGTTCAAGGAATATCTGGAACAGGATGGCTTTGCGGTTGAAGTAGCCCATCAGGGCGAGGCGGGGCTGCGTTTGGCTTTGTCGGGAGACTACCAGCTGGTGATACTCGACATCATGTTGCCGGATATAAAAGGCACTGAGGTTTTAATCCGCATCCGTATGGAAAGCCGTATTCCGGTGCTGATGTTTACCGCCAGAGGCGATGATATTGACCGGATTATCGGTTTGGAATCGGGGGCGGACGATTATGTGCCCAAGCCTTGTACGCCACGGGAACTGGCGGCGCGGATCCGGGCGATTTTGCGCCGAACCCAGCCTGTAGCCGATGCCGCCGATAACGGGCCGATTGTTGCCGGGCCTTTGACGGTCTGGAGCGAAAAACGCAAGGCGTCGTGGTTCGATCGGGATATGGAGCTCACCAGCACCGAATTTAATTTGCTGGAAGCGTTGGCAGTGAATTTCGGCCGTATCGTTTCCAAAAATGAACTGTCAGAAAAAGCGCTGGGGCGGCCTTTGGCGCGTTTCGATAGAAGCATTGACGTGCATATGAGCAGTATTCGCCAGAAACTGGGCTGCCAAAATGACGGGCGGTCGTATATTCAGACCGTGCGCGGCCAAGGCTACCAATTGGTAAAGGAATAGCGGGATGGGACGGTTATTTTGGAAATTTTTTCTGACGTTCTTGTTGTCGTTGCTGGTCACCGGCGCCGGTGTCGGCACGGCTGTCTGGTTAAGGCATAACGCCTGGTTGGGAGATGAAACGGCCAATCATTCGGTCGATGTCAGTCATGCGTCAGCGTTTGTCGCGGCCGCGGAGAATGTTATCCGGCACGGCGGCGTTAGCGGTTTGCGCAGTTTTCTTCAGGCAATGCAAGATACGCCTTTTCCGCCGGTTTATGGGGTTGACGATCAAGATCACGAACTTTTGCAACGAAGCATGAAGCCCGAAGTTTTACAGCAGGCGCGCGCTTTGTTCTCGCAGGCTGCTTATCCTGAAGCGGTTCGGATGGTATCTGCGGACGACGGACATCGGTATTTGCTGTTTGTGCCGTTGCCCGAACACGGGTTTGCCGATCACCCTCCGCCTATGCCGGATGATGGTTTTGCTCCGCCGCCATCTCCCGCGGCTCCTTCGGCTCATCCGCCGCGGCCGCCAGGAGAACCTCCATCGCCGTTGTTGCCGATTCTGGCCGGCATTTTTGCCAGCCTGATGTTCAGTGCGGCGCTGGCTTGGTATTTTTCGAAGCCGATTCGCAGTTTGCGTAACGCGTTTGCCGCGCTGGCCCAAGGCGATCTGGATACCCGAGCCGGTGCATTAATGGGAAAACGCCGTGACGAGCTATCCGATCTGGGGCGGGATTTCGATCACATGGCCGGGCAGATTCATAGCTTGGTGCATGCCCAGCAACGCTTGTTGCACGATGTTTCCCATGAGTTGCGCTCGCCGTTGGCGCGGATACAGGCGGCTATCGGCCTGGCCCAGCAGCAACCGGAAAAGATGCAGGCGATGATGGAACGTATTGAACGGGAATCGCAACGGATCAGCGATCTGGTCGGCGAATTATTGGTGCTGTCCCGTTTGGAAGCCGGTGTTTCCGGCAGCGAAAGCCATGATTTCGACATCGGCGGCTTGCTGGACGATATTGTCGAAGATGCCCGATTTGAAGCCGAGCGGCATGAGGTTGTTATCCGCTATGACGGCATTGAAGAAACGGTGGTCAAAGGCCGTAGCGAATTGCTGCATCGCGCGATTGAAAACGTATTGCGTAATGCGTTGCAGCATTGCAAAAAAGGCGGTGAGGTGGCGGTTATCGTTCGTTTCGATACCGGTAAACGCCGCTTGCAGGTGGCGGTCTATGATCAGGGGCCGGGCGTTGCCGAGAGCGATTTGTCGGCGATTTTCGAACCGTTTTTCCGTAGCGGCGATCGCGGCAAAGCCGACAGTATAGGTCTGGGATTAGCCATCGCCTATCGTTCGATAGAAGCCCATGCCGGGCGCATCCAGGCTAGCAACCGCCCGCAAGGCGGATTGCGTATTGAGATAAATATTCCTTTTGTTGAGTAACCGATGTTACGCACTGTCCGAGAAAACCGCCAAAGCCGGCCTAATAACAGATAACGAGCCGTAACCGATTGAAGTAGGGCGTGCCGTGCGCGCCTTAACTTCCTTAATTTTTAAACCATGAAGAACATGAAGGGACATGAAGGATTGAAGTCTTCATGTTCTTCATGGAATTCATTGAAATGAGATACTAAGGTGCGCACGGCAGGCCCTACGGCGGATATCCCCAGGCTAGGATAATGCTCGGCCTAATCTGTGATTAATCCTGTTCGCTGCCGAAAGGACAGTGCGTGAGAGTAAAAATCCCGGCATGAGGATGTTGGGTAAGGAAGTGAAGTTGAGCAGGCCAAATGAAAACACCACGAAGAACACGAATAAATGAAACTTCGTGTCCCTTCGTGTCTTCGTGGTGAAATCTTTTAACTATTGCGTAACATTAGAGCCTAAATTAAACGGATGTCGAAAAACTGCTGTTTTCCGTCGGATCGAAGCCGCCGTAAGATTGCAGCAATTGCATCATCTGTTTCATGAACTGCGCATCGGTGCTTGATGTAGAAGACGATGAGGTGTCGGTACTGCCGGATGAGTTTTTCGAGTCTTCATAGGCTTTCGCCTCGCTGCCCGTCACCTTGCCGTCACCGTCAGTATCGGCTGCATCGAAATTGTTGACTATGTCGCTCATTACTTGGGTTCTTTGGCTGTCTGTCGACCCCTGCTCTTTTATCATTGAGGTCAGTTGATCTTTGGTAAAGCCTTGATCGCCTTGTCCGCCATCTTGCGGTGGTGGTGGAGGCATGCCGCCTGCCAGCATTTGCATTAACTCGGCATCGGCGCTTGATACGGAAGACGATGATGAGTCTTGCGATATTTCATAGACTAACTTCTCTTCAGCACTCACCGTGCCGTCGCCGTTGGTATCGGCCGGGTCGCTGGATTGCGAGGATTCGGTGCTGCCTGTCGAACTCGATGCTTGAGCGCCTTGGCCGCCTCCTTGCGGCGGCGGAGGCGGCGGCATACCGCCTTGACCGTCTTGCATACGCATTCTTGGGGCAGGTCCATCCAGCTCGGAGGCTATTTTCTGTATAGTCGCCGACATTTCCTCTTTGGTAACCTTGCCGTTGCCATCGCTATCCATCTTGGAGAACAAAGCCTCAGCTGTGCTGGAACTGCTTGAGCTACTTGAACCGTCCGATTCCGATGCTTTGCCAAGCGCGCTCTCCAAATCGCTCTTTTCAATATAGCCCTGCCCTTTGGTATCCAGCTTTGAAAATAGATCTTCGGCCATTTTCGCTGGGTCGGGGCGCTGCATGCCTCTCATCATCATTGCGGAACTGCTGCTGTTTACACTGCTAATACTCATGATTTTATCCTCATCTTGGTTATCATTGCCGGATGGCCGGTCGGCCGTCCAATACTGCCGTTCTTGTAAGACAATACAACTAACTTAACAGAACTACATAAGTCATTGAGCAATATAGCGGCCATCAAGGGGGTAAAAACAGGCTGCTAAAGGTAAAGTTAAGTTAAAGAATGTTAAGGATTTTCGGCTAGTGTTAAATTGATGCGGCTATATGAGAAAAGGGCGGGCGGAAACCATACTGCTTGTTTATCAACCGGCAAATTATTGCCGTTGGGGGGACGGTTGCCGGAATCTTGACAGCTACCGTTAGTCGGCTGATTTATAAGTTATTTATAGAGGCTATTACGCATGAAAACGTTATGTATACTGATTGTTG
>JBAQYH010000538.1:0-3902 GCA_049299935.1 Methylobacter sp.
GAACGGTCTGGCTCAGCCTTATTGCACGTTTCTCGGCAAAGGGCCGCCGTCCGCGACCATCACCCAGGAAGGACTGGCGGTATTGATGGAAATATTGACCTTCAGTTCCACGCCGAACCGGCTGATGCGCCTGATCAACCGGGTGCGCGCGATCACGCTGGCCGAAGAAGGCGCCGACTTTATGGACATATTCGATTTCTTTAGGGATAAAGGCTTAGACAAGGAAGAAAGTTATACTCTCAGCAGCCGGGTATTCAGGGGCAGCTGTTCCGACGGCATGCCGTTCACCAAGGACCTGACTTATATCAAAGGCTTTGTGCTGACTTATAATTTCATGCGTCTGGCAGTCAACAAGGGCAAACCGGATCGTATCCCGTTACTGTTTTGCGGCAAAACCATGATCGAGGATATGAAGGTGCTTGTCGACCTGGTTGAGGAAGGCACGGTGATAGCCCCGCTGTTCCTGCCGCCGCAGTTCAAGGACCTGATGGGGCTTTCGTCCTGGCTGAGTTTCAGCCGCTTCATGTCGTCAATGAACTTCCGGCAACTGGAACTGGACTATGCCAATGTTTTATGATGAAACATCATTTATGAATATAATTGCTTACAGACTTTCCAGTTTTAGCCACAATCCAAAGCGTAACGAGAGTTCGCCGTAATACTGACACGACAAAAATAATAATTAAAAGGTAAACCGATGAAAATACCCAAACTACTCGCCATCTTTTTTATGGTTTCTTGCTTCAATATCACCACAGGCTATGCCGCGGAGCATCATAGCGGACACAATATGGCCGGCGGTGGCGGCGGAGGCGAAAGCGGCTGCTTAAAACCGCAACTGACCAAATTTTTGCCTGCCAACCTGGCAACCGTTGCGCCGGGATCAGCGTTCTCTTTTTACGCTTTCAATGTAGAGAAACCCGAGCAAATTAAAGTCACCGTAAAAACAATCCCTGTTGAAGTAACTACCGAAGATAAAGATTCTTTTTTTCTGGTAAAAGGACATTTACCCGCCGAGTTAGTTAACACAACGGCAAGAATCAACATCAAGGTCAATGCCAAACTCCCCAGATGTAATGGCGAAAACGGCTGGCTGGTCAAAATTGCCGAGCAATAAGTTATGTTGTAGGGTGCGCCTTGCGCGCCAAAAGATTGCAGGATTATTCGTAACTCTTCAGGGCTAATTTTATAATGGCACACGGATCGACTCGTTTACCGGTTTTATCCGTGTGCCATTTTTAGTCGTTACGATTATTCAGACATGGAAAAAGACGAGCGCAATACGCCCTGCTCGCCCGACACTACACTGACCTTAACTTTTGGGAGCATTTTATGTCTGAAAACCAGTCTATTAAAAAGTGTGTAGCCTACTGTTTGGCTCAAAGTTTTGAGATCAGTGCATTGGCAAGATTATTATCCGACGCCTCGCTGATAAGGATTATTAAAGGCGCATTGCTGATTGAGAACGATCAGTCCTGGTCGATAGTTTTTGCCTATGGCGCGGCTGTGCACTGGAATGTCAACTCGGAACAGCAGGCCAAACTGCATCAATTACTATTGGATCATGCGGAAAATCCGCTGGTTTCGCCAGAGGAAGACAACTTCAGTTTCGCTCTCGACTGCCCCAGCACCCGCATTGTTGAAGACCATATTGAAATCGAATCCTCGGATCCCATCCTGATATTTGCATTATCCCAGGGCATGGCGCAGTCGATTAAACTGGCCGCTTTTGAAACCAATGCCCTAACCACCATCAACAACACCAGCTACATTCCCAAATCATTGGCTGAAAACGGCAGAATCAAGTTAAGCCGTCATAAAATCGCGAAAATCCGCGGACAACTGTTTTTAACCAAAAGCGACATCATTTTGAATTACGACCTGCTGGATACGCCTGATTTCTTTTGGGAATACCCGGAATATGAGGCCTTTTACGGCGTCACCGCAAAATACCTGGAAATAGCCCAGCGAACCGAGGTATTGTCAAAAAAACTGGAAACTATCCATGAATTATTTGAAATGCTGGCAGACGAACAAAAACACCGGCATTCAACGATACTGGAATGGATTATTATATGGCTGATTGCTTTTGAAATAGGCATGACGATATTCGACAAAGTACTCTAAACAATTAAACCCATCATGCTCAGCTACCGACACTCCTTTCATGCAGGCAATTTTGCCGACGTTTTAAAACATATCGTCCTAATCCAAAGCCTTGACTACTTAACAAAAAAAGACAAGCCCTTCTGCTGCATCGACACCCATGCCGGGCCCGGAAAATACGAGCTGGACGGCGAATACGCCTTAAAAAACCGGGAATTTGACACCGGTATCGGCAAGCTGTGGCAACGCAATGACTTGCCGGAATGCGTTGCCCACTATGTCAGCCTGATCAAACGCTTTAACAGCACAGGCAAATTAACCCGCTATCCCGGATCGCCGTTAATTACCAAACAGCTGCTGCGCGACAAAGACCGGCTGTGTTTATTTGAACTGCATAACACCGAAATAAAGCTATTAACCGCCGAAGCCAACAAAGACAAGCGCATCAGCGTATTTCATGGCGATGGTTTAAAAAGTTGCTTAAAGTTGTTGCCCCCGTTCGAGCGCCGGGGGCTGGTGTTGATTGACCCTTCCTATGAAATAAAAAGCGATTACCAAGAAGTTGTTGAAGCGCTGGCCGCCATGCATAAGCGTTTTGCCACAGGCACTTATGCCCTTTGGTATCCGGTCATCGACCGCAGCCGCAACCTTAAGCTCGAACGCGCCATACAGGCCAGCGGCATCACCAATGTGCAGTTATTTGAACTGGGAATACGGGCGGACAGCGGCGAACACGGCATGACCGCCAGCGGCATGATCGTCGTCAATCCGCCGTGGACGTTGGCGGCAAAAATGCAGCAGGTTTTGCCGTGGCTGGCCGATGTTCTGGGCAATGACGACGAGGGCTTTTACCGAATACAAACGCTGGTTGAGGACGACTGAATGGATTCAGGAGGTAGAGCAACGCAGGAGCAGTTGCCGGATAGCCCCATACCTCGCATTCAAGGTATAATTAGTTATTTCGTCCACGAAAGACACGAAAAGCACGAAAATATTCAACAAATATTAATACTGTTGATCGCCACCCAAAAGATTGATAACTAAGTCTTCACAATAAGTTCGATTTATTTCGTGTCTTTCGTGTTTTTCGTGGACAAACTGGATTATTTAAAGCCCGCATCAGCTTAGTAGTTCCGTATAATTGACTTAAACTCACTTCACATACAAACCCAATGTCCACTAACGATAACCAACCTACGTCAAACTTTATCCGCCAGATCATTGCCAACGATCTTAAAGACAACAAAAACAACGGCAAAGTTGTCACCCGCTTTCCTCCCGAACCTAACGGCTACCTGCATATCGGTCATGCAAAATCGATCTGCCTGAATTTCGGTATCGCCGCCGAAAACAACGGCCGCTGCAACCTGCGTTTCGACGATACCAATCCCGAAAAAGAAAGCGACGAATATGTGGAATCAATCAAGCGCGACGTACAGTGGCTGGGCTTTGAGTGGTCGGAATTGCGCCACGCGTCGGATTATTTCGAGCAGCTTTACGATTACGCCGTGCAACTGATCGAGCAGGGCCAAGCTTATGTCGATAGCCTGTCCGCCGAACAAATCAGGGCCTATCGCGGCACCTTGACCGAACCCGGCAAGGAAAGCCCCGACCGCAATCGCCCGATCGAAGAAAACCTCGACTTATTCAAACGCATGCGCGCCGGTGAATTTGCCGACGGCCAGTACGTGCTGCGCGCCAAAATCGACATGGCCTCGCCCAACATCAACCTGCGCGACCCGGCTATCTACCGCATCCGCCACGCCACGCACCACAACACGGGCGACGCCTGGTGC
>JBAQYH010000539.1:0-5670 GCA_049299935.1 Methylobacter sp.
CAAAGCGCTGGAATTTTTCAAACTCTTCAATCGACAGTACGACTGCGGACGGCACGCCACGACGGGTGATCACCTGGGCTTTGCCTTGCTGTGCAGCATCAACGACGGCACTGAATTTATTTTTGGCGTCTTGTAATGACCATTGCTTGGTTTGCATATCGACCTCTTGATCTAGCTAGTTGATCTAGCTAGATTATAACAGAGTCCGACTTAAGCGGTGGCTTGCCAGAGATTTTCGCTGAGCGCGTCTATTACTTTTTCCAGGCCGCCATCGAGCATTGAATCCAGCCTTTTAGCACCGCCATCCTGGGCAAAGGCACGGTTGATAAAGTGTTGGTCGATGACGACTTCATGGCTCAGTTGTTTGGCAAGACGATCCAGCCATTTGCGTTGGATGGGCGTCCAGTTATGCAAGGTGTAGATTTTTTGCATCGCATTGGCAACGCGCTGATCAAAAGGCAATAAGGCTTCGCCCAAGGCGGCTTGGCGTATATAGCCGACAATGCTGGCGGCGATTTCCTGGTGGGTTTGGTTGCGCCAGGCGCTTTTTAGTTTGGCCTCGCTGTAGCCGTGTTCATCCAGTAATAGACGCACTTCGCGCAGTTGTTCGCGGGTCAGGTCTTTGGGTTTATTGACTATCACGCCCAATGCAACGGATTGGTTTAGCTGATTGCGGATAAAGTGGTTAAAGCTGTCCAGATAATCGGCAGGTTTTTCGTTGACGCCGTAGGTTTGGCTACGTTCTTTAAATTCATCGGCGCCTTCGTATATGATCGGTAAGCGGTCGGAACCCAGCAAGTCGTTAACTTCGTTGAGCTGCTTGAGTAAGCCGCTGTGGCGTTGAACAAATTCACTGGCATTTTTAGGACCGAGTTGATGCAGATGCTGGTGCAATTTGCCGGGCTCTACGCCCCAAAGCGTTTCCAGCTCAGCCAATTTTTGTTTGAGCGGCGGCTTCTTTTCGGCAGTCTTGACCGCTTTACGCAATATGCGCATGACTTTTTGGCTAACGGCATCCAGCACGTCATGGGCGTGGCTGGTGTCTGCCTTGTTGCCCGGTGCGGTCAAGCCGGCGGGATCGTTCAATTCTTGCAGCAATTGCTCCAGTGTGACATTGGGGTCTTTGACCAAGGGTTTCATCGAGCTGACATCTTGCAGCGCCGCGTAAATATCGACAGGGTCGTAAATTTTGAACACGGTTTTGCCGATTTCATCGCAACGGCGGGTGGCGCGTCCCAGCATTTGTTCAAACAGAATACGGGAACGGACCCGGCGTAAAAACACCAGATTACAAATTTCAGGTACATCGATGCCGGTTGTGAGCAGATCGACCGTTATCGCAATAGAGGGGTATTTTTCGTTTTTGTATTGGCGGATGAGTTGCTGCGCTTTGTCGCTCTGTCCGGTGATTTTTCGTACCGACGCTTCGTTGTAATCATCCTCGTAAAGGGCTTTGAATGCTTCATCCAATAAACGCTTGACCATGTCGGCATGTAGGTCGGTAGCGCAGAAAATCATGGTTTTTTCGTTGCCGAACGGGTCGAGTTCTTTTGCCAACTGGGTGCAAATGACTTGGTTAAAGCTTTCGGTGATAACACGGCGGTTAAAAGCTTCGACTTCAAAATTCAGCTCGTCATCCAATTCAGCCAGTTCTATTTCACCGGTTTGGGTGTTGATGACGCTGACCTGGATGCCTTTATCAAAATGAATGCCGTTTTGGCTGAGCAGGGTTTCGTAGCGTATCGGCGGTTCATGGTCGATCAGCCAATCGTCGGCTACGGCTTCACGATAACTATAAGTAAATACCGGTTTGCCGAAAATTTCCGTCGTATGCTTGGCCGGTGTCGCGGTCAGGGCGATTTTGGCCGCATCAAAATAATCCAGTACCCGGCGGTAACTGGATAAATATTGCGCAACATCGCGTATCGCCAGTTCACCCTCGGTCATTTCCTGATCCAGCGTGTAACCGCGATGCGCTTCATCGATGATGATGCAATCGTAAGCATCGATATTCGGCGGGGTGTCGGATTGAAAAATCCGCTTGACCATCGCCTGTACGGTCGCCACTTGAATACGGGTTTCTGCTTCGGCGGCCATATCGCCGAGCAAGGCAATGTTATAAATCTTCGATAGTGTCTGGTTTTGCTCTAGCGGCGCATCGTTAAAAAAGTCTATCGCTTGTTCACCCAACGCGGTGCGATCCACTAAAAATAAAATGCGTTTAAAGTGTTCGGCTTTTAAAAACCGATACATTAAGCCGATAATGGTGCGAGTTTTACCGGTGCCGGTCGCCATCGCCAACAGGCAGTTAGGTTGATTATTGGCTAGTGCGAGCTCTACTGCCTGAATGGCTTTTTGCTGATAATCGCGCAGTTTGAGGTAAGCAAAGCCTTCGTTCTTAAGTAACTGTTGTGCCGTTTGTCGGCTGCGTTTAAGAATATCCAGTAAACCCTCGGGGCTATGAAAATCATGCAATGGCCGAGCTAAGTTGGCAAGCTCCCGCACGTCGCGAAACCAAGTGCCGGATTGCTCGGCCAGTTGCTTGACATAAGGACGGGCATTACAGGAATAGACAAACGGAATCTGGTAGTGGCCTGCTTCGCTGTCAGCCCAGGCAATGGTTCTTCCTTCAAGCTGCCAAGCGGGCAGCATGAAAAGGCTTGGCTTGAAGCCTCGCGAATAGCGTTCGGCTTGCGGTATTTTGCCCGCGACATTGACGTTTTCGCGCTTGGCTTCAACGACGGCTATCGGCGTTAATCCGGCAAACAGGACATAATCGGCGGCTTGTTTGCCTTGGGTCGGCCATTCGGCGATGGCTTTATTTTTACCTTTTTCCGGGCGCGCGCCTTTTTGATAGGTCAGGAGTTCGGTATCGGCTTCCCAGCCGGCGGAAATCAGCTGCTGATCGATTAGGATACGCGTCAATTCTTCGTTAAGCGACAGTTGAGCACTGGCTTTTTGGATGCCGGCGCTGATTTGCTGCGGAACTTGCTGCCGGCTTTCCAACTCTACCTGCATCGATTTGATCCGGGCCTCAAAAGCTTCCCGCTCGTTATTAAGTTGATTTTCATGGGTCAACGCGAGTTGCTGAAACTCGCGAGCCTCTGCATCCATGTGTTCAGCCAATACCACATATTCTTCTTTTTCACGGGCTACCAACGCTATCAGTTGTTGATTGCTTTCGACCTGTTCATTCGCATCCAACAGTTTCGCTTTGAGCTGTTCAATCTGCGTATTTAATTCCCGCAGTTGTTTACTGGGGTCGATAGGTGCGACAAAGGGGCCGGGCTTAAAGGCGGCGCCTTGCTTACCAAATGCTTGGTGAAACCAGATCGCTAATGTCCTCGCCAAACGTAAACCATCCATGGCCTCTTTGTGTTGGGTTCTAAATTGATGGGTTGCTTTGTTACCTTCGATGCGCAGGCTATGGAATAAATCGCGAATGTTAGGATCGAGGCGAGTTTCACGATTTAATTTAAACAGCAAATCAGCTTGTGAGGTTTTATCATCGAATTCAATGCCACAACGAGCGGCTATATGTTGCGCTAGCGCTTCGCCCAATTGGCGCAGCTTAATTAAGGTAGTGTTTGGATCGGCGGAAAATTGTTGTTCGGCGGCAACGGCTAACTGGAGGAATACGGGGTCATGTTCTTTTAAAAAGTCGAAATTGCTCTTGTCGTCCATAAATCCCTCAGGGCTTACAGCTCCATTGTTAACCAATGAGCTCATTCTTAACTAATATAAACAGGCTAGGGCCCATCGTTTTTAATTGGTGCTCAATGCGATTTAAGCGGGTTGCTATAGTAAGTCTAACTACAACCATGCTTACCAATATTAATGGAATTATTTCATTACGTCATCCAATTTAAAATAAGGTGTCACTTAAACAATAAGATAGCAATAATTAGTGGAAAGTTTTGACGCTTTTTTGCCAGCCATATCAGAGCTCACGGAAAACGTAGCATCATTCTACGTTTTTGTTCCTCGCCGTTCGTATTGACTGGACGATTTTCAACATGTGTGCCTACCTGAAAGAAGAGTTTTGCCTATGCATTTTTCCCACCATAAAACCAGTCGTACCCGATCATGGTCTTTGCCTACTCCGTGGCGTTGACATTATTCGGCCCAATCAGGTGTGGAGTACTGACATCACCTATATTCGGGTTACCCCGCGGATTTGTTTATCTGGTGACGGTCATCGACTGGTACAGTCGGAAGGTACTGTCGTGGCGGCTATCGAATACCATGGATGCCGGGTTTTGCGTGGACTGTCTGGAAGAGGCCATTACGCAGTATGGCACACCGACTATTTTCAATTCCGACCAAGGTTCGCAATTCACCAGCGACGCCTTTACCGGCGTGTTGCGGGGCAACGGCATCACGATCAGTATGGATGGACGAGGCCGGGCATTGGATAATATTTTTGTCGAGCGGCTGTGGCGAACGGTGAAATATGAAGAAGTTTATTTAAAGCAGCACAGCAACATGCCGGACTTGTTGATGGGGTTGGCGCAGTACTTCCAATTCTATAACCAGGAACGCTGATACTAAGAACGGCCATTCTCGTTTTGTCCCGGTAGATGAATCTGTTTTTCTTTATATAAAAAATCGACTTATCCAAGGTAATTTTAAGCCGTGTTACAGTGCTTATAGGTCAGCTTTCAAGAGATCTGGTTTAAAGGTTCCTGCCGGGCAACTGGCTCATATTTTGCGTCATACTTTCGCGAGTCACTTTATTATGAATGGCGGCAATATCGTTGCTCTTCAGAAGATATTGGGGCATTCGAGTTTGAATATCACTATGAGGTATTCTCACTTGTCGCCGGACTATTTGATTCAGGCAATTCAGTTGAATCCGTTGGCGGGAAATGTAAGCGGTGGTAACAATGTGGTAACTTTAGCGCCAGGCATAAAAAAACCAGTTGACTGTAAAGCCTAACTGGTTGATTTATTTATCTTTGGTGGTGGGTCGTGCGCGATTCGAACGCGCGACCATCGCATTAAAAGTGCGGTGCTCTACCGGCTGAGCTAACGACCCAACAAAGAATGCCCATTATACTGATAATTTTTAATCTGGCAACTGTTTTTTTAATTTATTTTTGATAACGCGTTGGATCTTGTATTCCTGCTTCCAAAAATCCGATCTTTCTCAAGCGACAGGCATCGCACACTTGACACGCACGACCTTGCTCATCGGCAGAATAACACGAAACTGTGCGCTGATAATCCACGCCTAGCTCAATACCCTGCTTAATGATTTCCGCCTTGCTGAGCGCAATCAGCGGGGTATGTATGGTGAAATGCTCGCCTTCTACACCCGCCTTAGTGGCAAGGTTTGCTAATTGCTGAAACGCCTTGATAAATTCAGGCCTGCAATCCGGATAACCGGAATAATCCACCGCATTAACACCGATAAAAATATCCGTTAAATTTAGAACTTCCGCCCAACCTAAGGCAAAAGACAGGAATATCGTATTCCTTGCCGGCACATAGGTTACCGGTATGCCTTCTTGTGGCGTATTTGGCACGGCGATATGCTCATCAGTCAGTGCGGAACCGCCAATCGAGCTTAAGCCCAGTTTGATGATTTTATGATCTTCAACTTGATAATCGGCCGCTATTTTTGTGGCCGCTATTAGCTCGGCATTATGCCGCTGACCATAATCAAAG
>JBAQYH010000540.1:0-6510 GCA_049299935.1 Methylobacter sp.
ACTGGGTATTGAGCGAAACCGTCGAATTTCGCCAGGCGCCTTTGATGTTATGGATTCAGTATTTTTCGATTCAGGACCCGTTTTAGGTCTTGCCGGTCATCATGGGCATCACCATGAAAATTCAGCAAGGCTTGAACCCTGCACCGATTGATCCGATACAGGCTAAGGTAATGAAGATGTTCCCGATCGTCTTTACCATCTTCTTCCTGTTTTTCCCGGCCGGTCTGGTTTTATACTGGGTAGTCAACAACACCCTGTCTATCATTCAGCAATCGTATATTACCAAGCAGATAGCCAAAACTGCATAACTCAGGCTAAAGTGGAAATTGAAAACCTAGATACCATTGCAGCCATTGCAACACCGCCAGGGAACGGCGGTGTCGGTATCATCCGCATTTCGGGGGCATTGGTTCCCGAAATCGCCAAACACCTGACTAACAAAAAACTAACTCCCCGACTGGCCCAATATTCATCGTTTACCGATGACGACGGCTCAGTCATCGATTCCGGCATCAGCCTGTATTTCCCTGCTCCCGCCTCCTACACCGGCGAAGACATACTCGAACTTCAAGGCCACGGAGGCTCGGTCGTATTGGATATGCTGCTGCGCCGGGTCCTGTCGCTGGGCGCGCGTTTAGCCAATCCCGGCGAATTTACCGAACGCGCATTCCTTAACAACAAACTCGACTTAGCCCAGGCCGAAGCCGTCGCCGACTTGATTGAAAGCAGCACCGAACAGTCGGTCCGCTCGGCGCAAAAATCGATGCAGGGCGTTTTTTCAGTACAGGTCAATGAACTGGTCGAAGAACTGACCGAACTCAGGACTTACGTCGAAGCGGCTATCGATTTTGTCGATGAAGAAATCGATTTCCTGACCGACGGCGTAGTCGAAAACCGGATCGTCAACATACTGCACCGCATCGAACAAATCCAAAAAACGGCGCAACAAGGCCGCCTGCTGCGCGACGGCATGACCGTCGTCTTGGCAGGCAAACCGAATGCCGGGAAATCCAGCCTGCTCAATGCGCTGGCCGGACACGAAGCCGCGATCGTCACCGACATAGCCGGAACCACGCGCGACGTATTGAAAGAACGCATCCAGCTGGACGGCATGCCCCTGCATATCATCGATACCGCGGGCCTGCGCGAAAGCGACAATGCGATAGAGCAAGAAGGCATCCGCAGAGCTCACCAGGAAATCAAGAACGCCGATAAAATCTTGTTGCTGATCGATGCCAGAGACCCGGACATAGAGGCGGTATTAAAAACCCTGCCGGCTGGCGGAAACATCACCCAAATTTACAACAAAATAGACCTGCTGGGGCTGGAGCCGGAAATCAAGCAAACCGAACTCGGCACTCAAATCTACCTGTCGATAAAAACCGGCGACGGTATGGAACTGTTAAAACAACACCTCAAACAGAGCGTCGGTTTTAATGAAGCGACCGACAATGTGTTCATTGCCCGAAGACGGCATATCGAAGCCCTGAACAAAGGCCATGAATTTGTTGAAAGCGCGTTAGATCAGTTAAGAAACAGTCAGGCCGGAGAACTGGTCGCTGAGGATTTAAGGCAAGCGCAAATGAGTCTTGCGGAAATTACCGGGAAATTCACCTCGGATGATTTGCTGGGGAAAATATTTTCCAGTTTTTGTATCGGCAAATAACAGTCTGGATAATCGACCATATAAAATCGGTTTTACAAACTAAACTCATGTTCAATCCAAGGCAATATTTGCCGAGGAATGCTTCGTAGATTCCTATGAAGTTAAAAATATCCGACAGACTTAACTCCAATCCAGACGATTGTCTTAAGCCGGTCCGGCAAGAATAAACGTCGTTAGACAAAGAAGGATGTTGTTGATATGCTGACTGGCTATAGGTAAATAATTACAAAAACGCTGACCGCCTAATGACAAATTAATGAGTCAGGTTCCACTCCAGCCCTTAACGGGTCAAAGTTGACGTGCTATCAATTAAAAACTTCCAGTCGGTCAGGCGTCTACTCTTCGCATTAATCTGCTCCATTTTTGTCGGCGAGACACTGGTCATGCTATTTATTGACCTGTTGCCGCCACTCTCGCAATGGCATGAAGCCTTGCTCGATGCCTCGTTGCTTTTGACTTTGACTTTTCCCGCCATCTATCTTCTGGCATTTCGCCCGCTTAAAATTCAATTAACCAAACTGAAACACGCGGAAGCAACGCAGCATGAAGCGCTGGATAGACTCCAGAAAATATCCAGCCAAGTACCCGGAATAGTTTTCCAATTTCAACTGCGCCCCGACGGCAGCTGTTGTATTCCTTACGCTAATGAAGCCCTGCTCAAAATTTACCGGATTAGCCCGGAAGATGTTCGTGAAGATGCCTCCTGCGTATTTTCTGTTGTACACGCCGATGATTTGGAGAGTCATCAAGCCTCCATCCAAACCTCGGCACAAGACTTAACGCCTTGGATTCAGGAGTATAGGTTAAAGTTTGGCGAGGAGCCGGTAACCTGGTTACTCGGTAACGCACTGCCGCAACGACTGGCCGATGGCTCAACGCTCTGGCACGGTTTTATCACCGACATCACCGAGCGCAAACAGGTAGAAGCCGAGCTTCAGGTTGCCGCTATTGCCTTCGAGTCTCAGGAAGGCATGGTCATTACCGACATCAACAATGTTATAGTCAAAGTTAATCAGGCCTTTATAAGACTCACCGGTTACGCAAGCGATGAGCTGATTAATCGTAAGATGAATATATTAAAATCCGGTCATCATGATGCGGAATTTTACGCCGCGATGTGGAGCAGCCTTATCCACACAGGCACATGGCAAGGGGAAATCTGGAACCGGCTTAAAAATGGTGAACTTCATCCTGAGTTTGTCACCATTACCGCAGTGAAGAACAGTGTCGGAGAAATTATCAATTATGTTGCCACTTATACCGATATTACCGAGCGTAAGGTCACCGAGGAGAAAATCAATAACCTGGCTTTTTACGACCCGCTGACCCAGTTACCTAACCGGGTTTTATTGGCGGACCGCATGCATCAGACGTTGGCTCACTGTCGCCGGAACCAGGAAATCGCCGCTATTTGCATGCTTGACCTTGATGGCTTTAAACATGTCAACGATACGCTCGGCCACGCGTCAGGCGACCGGTTGCTATGCGAGGTGGCCCGGCGTTTACAAGAATGCATACGCCAGGAAGACACCGCTGCCCGCTTCGGCGGCGATGAATTTGCTTTGCTTCTCGGCGGTTTTACAAAAGTCAGCGAATGCGAACAGACGCTGACGCGCATCATCGCGTCCATCGCGGCTCCATACCAGATATTCGGGCAGATTGCGCATATTTCAGCCAGCATCGGCGTCACCTTGTTTCCCGATGACAGCAGCGACCCGGACTTGCTGTTGCGCCATGCCGATCAGGTCATGTATGAGGTCAAGCAAACCGGCAAAAACGGCTATCGACTGTTTAACTCGGCGCACGCAAAACGCAATCA
This sequence comes from Methylobacter sp., assembly GCA_049299935.1. Classification (GTDB taxonomy): domain Bacteria; phylum Pseudomonadota; class Gammaproteobacteria; order Methylococcales; family Methylomonadaceae; genus Methylobacter_A. The sequence continues at coordinate 3,486 of JBAQYH010000540.1, forward strand.
AATTACTCAGGATTTTCTCAAGAAAATCGGCGAGGCGCTGGTTAAAGGGCAGTTTGAACTCTACTATCAGCCCAAGGTTGATTGCCGATTAGGCAAGGTGGTCGGGGCCAGGCTTTGGTACGCTGGAATCATCCCATTCTCGGCACACTGGCGCCGTTTGAATTCATCCCGGTAATCGAACACGACGACCTGATTGTCGCCTTGGGCGAATGGACAATACAGGAAGCTTTGCGGCAACTGGACGAATGGCACGAGGCGGGATTTAACATTCAAATCAGCGTTAATATTTCCGCCCGTCAATTGCGTGATCTGGAGTTTCCGGCGCGTCTGCAAGCATTGCTTGCGGGATATGACTCCGCAATCGCTGAGCGGCTGGAAATAGAAATTGTCGAAACGGCGGCATTGGAGGATGTCGTTGCCGGGGGGGATGCCATTCGCAAATGCCGCGCCATGGGGGTCCGCATTGCGCTGGATGATTTTGGCACCGGGTTTTCATCGCTGGTACACTTGAAGCATCTTGCCGCCGATACCTTGAAAATCGACCTGAGCTTTATTTCCGGCATGCTGACAAATACCGGAGACAGGGCGATAGTCGAGGGTGTGATCGGGTTGGCCGCGTCCTTCAGGCTGCAAGTGATTGCTGAGGGCGTGGAGTATGTCGACCAGATATTACTGTTAATGGAATTGGGGTGCGACGTGATGCAGGGCTACGGGCTTGCCCGGCCGATGCCGGCGGGACGAATGCTTACCTGGCTGGCTGCGTTTACGCCTGACCCGCTGTGGAGTTTATCCAGCTCCGATTTAACTTCACGGAATTATTTTGAGTTGCTGCTGGCGGAAGCCAATCACCGCTATTGGACTGACCGGGTTATTGCCAATCTTGACGATCCTCGCGACCGCACTACGCCGGAATCGTTGCTGGATCACCGGCAATGTCGTTTCGGCCAATGGCTTTGCGCCGAGAACGCCGATAATTATTGCGACATAAGCCAGGTTGATGAACTTAATGTTGTTCATCAAAATATTCACCAAACTGCGGCTCGCCTGTTGGAACATCATCAGGCCGGTATGAAAGCTGAGGCCAATGCCGACAAAGCCCAATTGCTGGCCGGGCAGTATAATATGACCAATCTCCTGCACCGTTTGCGGGTTAAATTGGCCGAACAATTACTCAAATAAGGAATAGATATGGCCGATTATGACCTTATCATATGGAATGACACGCTTGTCACCGGAATCAGTACAATTGACGAACAACATCAAATTCTCGTCAACCTTTTCAATGAGGCCAATACCAAGCTAGCCGGCAACAATAACACCGAATTTTTGGAACAAATCACCCGTGATATGCTCAGCTACGCACTGTATCATTTCGAAACTGAAGAGGGGCTGATGCAGGAATACGGTTATATTGAGGAGGCCGATAACCACATACGGCAACACCGTAATTTTTCGGCCAAGGTAGTCGAGATCCGCAATAACATTAAAGCCGGAATTTTGATTTCGCGCGAAGATTTGCTTTCTTTCCTCAACAATTGGCTAATCAATCACATCCTCAGCACCGATAAGGAACTGGCGGCTTTTCTGTTGGCATCGGAGCAATATGCGGCTGGTATGTAAGCTGCGGTAGAGGTCAGAAATGATCTTTGGATTGATGCTGATTTACAAGCGCCAGGTCAGGGTTGTAAGTCGCATAGCTTTAGCTTGTTAAGCCGGCTTTTTCGTATTGGTGTGGGGAGTGTGCAGGCGGGAGAGTTAAAACCCTATCAGCAAACCGGACGGCATCCTGATAGGGCCAGGTCATTCTTAGATTAAGCTTTTCAAAGCTTCAAACTTTTTAGCCGCATCTTTTAATGCTTCTTCTGATTCGCCTTTTTTACCTTCTTGGGCAAGTTTTCTGGCTGATTTCAGAACGTTGTTAGCCGATGAACGGGCTCTATCAACTTTATCGTTAGCATTGATTTCTTTGCTTCCATCTGATGCCTCTTTGATAAGGTCAGCAAGTGCATCGCCCTCTGTACCGGCAGCCGCAGCATCAATCGCAACTTTGATTTTACCGACTACCAAATCAATTGCCTCAGCAGGAGCATACGTAATTCTACCTTTGTCAGTTTCAGCCAATGCTGAAGTTGAAACAGCGCCCATAGAAGCCGCAATTAATAAAGATAGTAAGATTTTTTTTAAGATTTTCATATTGCACTCGACCTCAAGTCATTGTTATTTTTTAATTAAATCGGCTGTGTAACTATTTGTGATAATAGTCATATACCGGAAATAATTTTAACACATATTGAAACTCTTCAACCAGCTGTAGAAGAGTGAAAAGAGGTATTTTTAGTGAGGTTTATTGTTGAATTCAAAATCAGATTCCATCACCTTGAAAAATAATTGAATCTGACTAAACAGTCTTTTTTACTTATGTTTATGACCTGCCTAATAAGTTACTTTCATTTTTTGCTGCTTGTTGGGCAAGGTTGTCCATAAAAATTTTCGCAAAAATAGTCAGAAATAATAACCATGCAAAGTGCAAGTTATTATTTATTAAGAAAATTTCTCTTTGCATATGGTATGATTCAAAACGTGTGCAATTAATTTGTTACACGTAAATATCAAAATTCACTACTTTCACGAGGAAAAGGTCTAATGACTTTATTGAAAAAATTAGTAATTGCTTCATTTATCGGCACAGCAATGATTGCAACAGTTCCTACTGCGATGGCAAAACCAGCAGGCAAAATTGAAAACCAATCTCAAGAAGGTGTTCTTGCTGCATTTGATGAATCGATTGCAGCAGCTGAAGCAGTTTTGGAAGGTTTGAATAGTGGTGCAGATAAAGAGGCTCTTTTAGAAAAAATGAAAGATGCCAAACAAGCACTAAACAGAATCGAGAGTGCTACTGTTAATAGAGAAAAAGAAAGAGCTAACGCTCTTCTTAAACAAGCTCGTGCAGAGCTAATAAAAGGTGATATTGAAGCGTCAAAAGCATCAATGATTGAGACTGTTGCAAAATTTAATTCACTTAAAC
>JBAQYH010000541.1:0-13820 GCA_049299935.1 Methylobacter sp.
GCCTCATATATTGCGATGAAATCCTCCAAGCGAGTTTCTTGGTGGAAAGGGGTCCCGAACAGGTATTCGAAACCTCCGTTGTCAATGATTCCCTGAGCCGTCACGAGCATCACCGCAACTTTATGCGCAAACGGCGACCGCATGGGGTCAAAACCACGCCGTATTAGCTTATCCACTGTTGTATCAATAAGGTCAGCCATACGTATAACGTAAAGCTAACCGGGCGCGGCCCGGAAATCTGAAAAAGCAAAACCGCATTATGACCGCGCTCCGGTTGAGCGCCATGTTATGCATTATTTCTCACTACTTTTAATAAAAAAAGTAAGAATAGCCGCCACTGTTGCCCCAACTATGCTAAAGAGTAATGAGGTGAGAATTTCATTATTGAATATTTTTGGCAGCCATTGGATTGCACCTGAGTTTTCCGCGAGTGTAAATAACGAAATCAGAACACCAATAACAGTTGCAATGGCGCCGAAAATTTCCGGCGTTTGGTTCGATATGGATTTTTTGCCAAGCTCTTCCGACTTTATTGCTTCGACAAGCTGCTCTGATTCTTTGTCCGGCTTTGATGAATGCAGGAAGGTGAGAAAGTCCTCGAATACTTTTTCGCTGTCCTGAACGGCCGAATAGAGCTTTCCCAATGTATGCAGACTGCTTAATGCTCGCACAATCTCTTCTTTTCTCCCCGTATCCAATAACGGGGATGCAATTGTTTCGGTTACTAAATCTTCTATGACTTCATTTGGGCGAATTGAACCGAACTTCAACCGGTTTTCACGAAGACGGGCATCTATGACAGCTTGAACCTCAAACATTGTTAATGTGCGCCCCTCACCAAGTTGAAATGCAAGCCGATTTACAATGTCTCGCCTAACATTCATGAAATTTTCAGCCTGGCTTTTTAAGTAAAGATAAAAAGCAAGCGGAATACTAGCAATTGATGCGATAGAGCCAATAATTGATAGGACATCATTCATTCAATAACCCGGTATTCCTTATTTGGTTGCATAACGTAAAGCTAACCGGGCGCGGCATGGAAAGCTGAAAAAATAAAACCGCATTATGCCCGCGCTCCGGTTGAGCGCCATGTTAGAAGTTTTTGTTTTGCTCACGTAGCTCACCTGCAATAAGAATGAGTACTCCAATGGTGACAGCAATGTCTGCAACATTAAAAATACCTGTACGCAGAGAATCGATTCCGATATTCATGAAGTCAACGACATGTCCACTATACATTAAACGATCCATAAGATTACCGATGCCTCCTGAAAAAAGCAGGGCAAAAGCAAATATTACAGATGATGATGCCGATTTTGAAAACAAGGCATAACCCAACAAAGCCAGCAATATAAACCCTACACCAATTGAAAAAAGCGTCTGCCGCCAAGGTTCTGGAAGTGAAGAACCCAAACCTAAGAAAGCCCCCTGATTATAGGCAAGCTGCAACCGAACAGTGTCATTAAGAAACGACAATGTTTCTGTTTCTGACAAAAGAGATTTGGCAACAGATTTGGTCGTTTGGTCACAACCAACGCAAGAAACCACCATGATAAAAATTAAGACAAATCGTTTTGTAATGCTCATTAAATCCTCTTGGTGTATTAACTTCTAACGTAATATATACGACATCATTTGTCGTATAAAAAAATCGTATTGTCGTATAATCATTTTTGATTGAAGTTATCTTATTGTTTTCAATGGCTAGATTATAAAATAAGGCGACATATTGTGCAAACAAATACGACATCGGCGCAGCCCAAGAAATTACTCGACCAAGTCCGTGACAAGATTCGTTTTAAGCACTACAGTCTGAGCACGGAGAGAATCTATATCACCTGGATTAAGCAGTTTATTTTGTATCATCAAAAGCGCCATCCCCTGGAAATGGGCGCGCTTGAGGTGGAGACATTTTTAACTTATCTGGCTACGCAGCGGCATGTGTCCAGCTCCACCCAAAATCAGGCGCTGTCGGCGATTTTGTTTTTATACCGCGAGGTGTTGGCAGTCGATTTGCCGTGGCTGGATAATTTTGAGCGCTCGAAAAAGCCTCGGCGATTGCCGGTGGTACTTACAATACAGGAAATACAGGCTTTACTGCATGAAGCGTCTTCGGCGCCTGAGCCGATTGGTTTGATTATCAAGTTGTTGTACGGTACCGGCATGCGATTGATGGAAGCGGTGCGGCTGCGGGTAAAAGATGTTGAGCTGGCACGCAGGGAAATTATTGTACGCGACGGTAAGGGAGGCAAAGATCGGGTGACCATGCTGCCGGAGAGTCTGGTGGAGCCGTTGCGTGTTCAACTGGCGTTGCGCCGAACCTGGTATGAGCAGGATGTTGTTTTGGGTAAGGTCGATGTGTGGTTGCCGGATGCGCTGGCGATCAAGTATCCCAACGCTTCAAAAGAATGGGGTTGGCAATATGTGTTTGCCGCCAAAAATTATTCGGTCGATCCACGCAGCAATTCAGAACGCCGTCATCATGTTGAAGAAAAGCAGGTGCAACGCTATGTCAAACTGGCTGCTCAAGCAGCAGGCATCGCCAAGCCGACTACCCCGCACACTTTACGGCACAGTTTTGCGACGCATATCTTGCAGTCGGGCTATGACATTCGTACTGTCCAGGAATTGCTGGGGCATAGCGATGTCGCCACAACAATGATTTACACGCATGTATTAAATAAAGGCGGCAAGGGTGTGGTAAGTCCGCTGGATCGGTTGTAGCGGCAGGCTACTTGTCGTCAGCAGTATTCAACCGGTTTGCAACCCCAATCCCTAACAACAAAACCAACGCCCCCCACAACAACCCCGGCACCAGCCAGAACCAGTTTTGGTAGAAGGTGGCAGACGGGTTCTTCAGATAAGGCACTTCGTATAAGCCTGCCCAAGTCTGATGTATCGGCGAGCGTTCCAGGATTTCTCCCGATGCCAGCGAAACCGTGGAAATGCCGGTGTTGGTGACGCGCAATACGGGGCGGCGGAATTCCACGCCGCGCGCCAGGGTCATGTACATATGCTGGTAGGGTTCCTGCCAGGCGCCGTACCAGGAATCGTTGGTGACGTTGACGATGAACTGTGCGCCGAGTTCTGCCAGCGAGCGCGAAAATCTTGGGAACAGGCTTTCGTAACAGATTTGCGCGCCCATTTTATAGCCGTTCCAGTGCAGTAATTCGGTCGGTCCATGGCCTCGGGCAAAGTGGCCGGTGGGCGGCAGCCAGTTGCGGATTTCGGGGAAGAATTGTTCACCGGGGATGTATTCGCCAAACGCCAGCAAGATCGATTTGCTGTAATGGGGCGGCACTATGTCGCCGTCCTTGTTCAATACGAACAGGGAATTGGTGATCAGGCGGGATGGTTCATCGACGCTGTATGCGCCGGTAATCAGCGGCAGTTGCCGTTCACGGAGATACTGCGCTAACGCTACCGGGTAGTCGGCGGATTTAAACTGCTCGCCCAGCAATGCCGGGAATGCGGTTTCGGGCCACATCGCGAAATCGATTTTGGTGTCTTGATGGGCTTTGAGCGCGTTATCGGTCAGTGTCAGATAGCGTTTGAAAATTTCTTTGCCGAAGCCTTTGCCCAGTTCGGCGGCCAGCTTTTCGGCGTTTTCGATATAGGCCTGAATCATCAGCGTTTTGAACGATGCATCCGGTTGCGGAAGTCTGTTTTTAAGCCATAGACCGCCGACATTCAGCAGTATAAAACCGGTAACGACAGCGGCCAGGATGATTTTGCCGGTGTTTTGTTTGCGCTGTTCCCAGGCGATATAAAGCGGCAGGTTGCACAGCAGGGTCGCGGCGCTGAGTCCGCTAAAGCCAATCACTTCCGCCCAATGGTAAACGGGGATGTTGGCGCCGTACCAGGAATAACCGAAGTTCCAGTCGAACAGGGTCAGCGAGTAGGCTTCGCAAAGAATGGTGATCAGCGCCATCAGCCACAACGAAAGCCGCTTTGACCAGTTAAATTTTTGTTGCCCCCAAAACCACAGCACACCGGCCAACGGTACGAATAAGTGGGCTATCAAGCCGTAGACCACCATGCCGATGACTGCGACAGGCCAGTCCAGATGGGCGAACTCATGCAGCAGGTAAGTGACCCAGTTAAAGCCGATCAGCGTGAAGACGAAGGAGGTGATTAAACCGCCAAGAAAAACGTTTTTTAGGCGGGTTTGCCGATTCCAGAAAATCCATAGTGGAACGAAACAGAATAGCGAAGCCCAGGGCGGGAAGGGTATGTAACTGGTGCCGATCAGTACGCCGGACAGGAGGGGCAGTAGCCAGGGTTTAAGATTGCCGGGTGTAACGCTGTTCATAGTGTTAAAGGTCGTGATGTGATTATGCGGGAGTTACGCTAGTTCCCAAGCTCCGGCTTGGGAATTCGAGAGACGAAGCTCTAGCTTCCAAAACTGGGTTCCCAAGCTGGAGCTCTCGTCGTTATACACAAGTGTCCGCGAGACGTCGTCATCTTAGCACGCGTGGAAGGCCTTCGCGTAGGGCGTACCGTGCGCGCCTTGGGAGCTCAGAGACCGGTAGGATTTAACTTTTTCTCGGTGGACGTTGAACAGCTTAAGCCGCTCAACTGATTTCATGCGCGTTATAAGGCGCGCACGGCACGCCCTACGTCGGCTGTCCGGTACCACGCCGGCATGACGGCTCTTGAACAGCGTTGTGTATAACGACGAGAGCTGGAGCTTGGGAACCAGCACAAATCCAGCCCAAACGAGCAATTTCCTGGGGTCGTTATATTTTTCCGCCTACTCTGCATCCCGCACCGCTGGAGCGGTACTGGATGCGTTCCCACGCCGGAGCATGGGAACGATAAATATGTATAACTTAGCTGCCATGAATCTCCGCATGCAGCGCGCGGTATTCGTCGGTCAGCTTATGATTGGGCACATAATGCACCAGCGGTTTCGATTCTGTATGCGATTCCCTGACCTTGACCGATGGCGAGATCATCGCGGCCAGTACCGGCAGACCTTCGGCAATAAGTTCTTCGACTATCTGGCGGGGCATATTGGCTTGTTTTTGATATTGGTTGACGATGATGCCTTCAACTTCAAGATTTTGGTTATGGTCGGCTTTAACCTCTGCCACCACCTGCATCAATGAATACAGGGCTTCTCTGGCAAAGGTGTCGCAATCGAAAGGAATCAGGCATTTTTCGGCAGCGATTAACGCGGACTGGCTGTAGAAGTTCAGGATCGGTGGCGTGTCCATATAAATCTCGTCAAAGCCTTCAAGTTTTTCCAGCGCTTCTTTCAGTTTAAAGATTTTCATCCGCGATTCCAAACGGCCTTGCAACGGCTCAAGCTCGGGGTGCGATGGAATGACGAACAGGTTGGGGAATGGGGTCTCGTGTATCGCGCTTTCAAGGCCTGAGCCGGTTGAACCGCCGCCGAACAGGGACAAGCTCAGGGTATCCTTAAAGAAGTGGGCAATGGTTTTATCGCTGTCGCTGATTTTATTGCCGAGCAGGTATTGCGTCGAATTGCCCTGAACATCGAGATCGATGACTAATGTACGCTTGCCTTCAACAGCACTGATGGCGGCCAAATTGCACGTAATAGTAGATTTGCCGACGCCGCCTTTCTGATTGAAAATGACTCTGCGCATGTTATCCCCGTTAAATCAAATAGTTGAAAGTCGCATTATAAGGCTTGGGCCGGTAATATCAAATGCGGATAAAGGTTTTACCGTGGCATTGCGGACATTCAGGGATTTCACTGGCTGTTTTAAACGCAATTTCCTTGCCGCAGTCGTCGCAGATAAACGTGCCCGGTACGGTAATGTCGCCGCTATGGTAGGTGTGTGCTTTTGCCAATTCTTCAATTTTTGCCAGTTCCAGGCGGGTTTTATCGGCAACGCTTAGGAAAGCGTCTAGGGCGAAGTTTTCAATCAGCTCAACATCGAATTTGAACCACTCGGACAGCGACTCCTTATCTTCCTCGGTTGATAAACCCTGAGCCGCATGTTCAACGTCGCGTTTAACATACTCTGAAACCCTGTCCAGCTCTTCGCTGGTCAAATCGCTGTCTTGTCTGGTTTTTTCCTTTGATATTTCCAGCGCTTCGGCAAAAGAATGCAGCGTATCTTCCATGGTTTCATGGAGATGCTTCATAAAATCGGTATAGGCGGTGACAAGTTTGTTTTTATTCATTAGGGTTCATCTCCTGAAAATGGCGCTTTAGATTTAAGCAACTGTACGGTATTCTAACGCTTTTGACTGGTAAAAGACGAGAAGGATGCAAGAAAATTATAAGCCTTTGGCAATCGAGCAAGAAGTACAGGCCGCCTGGGACAAGTCAGGCGTATTTAATGTGTCGGAATCGTCTACACAGGACAAGTATTATTGTTTGTCGATGTTTCCTTACCCCAGCGGCAAGCTGCACATGGGGCATGTCCGCAACTACACCATCGGCGACGTGATCAGCCGTTATCAGCGCATGTTGGGCAAGAATGTGATGCAGCCGATGGGTTGGGATGCGTTCGGTTTGCCGGCGGAAAATGCGGCGATGCAGCACGGCGTACATCCGGCCGACTGGACCTACAGCAACATCGACTATATGCGCGACCAGCTCAAACGGCTGGGTTTCGGCTATGACTGGGACCGCGAACTGGCCACCTGCGATCCCTCTTATTATAAGTGGGAGCAATGGTTTTTCCTGAAGCTGCTGGAAAAAGGCCTGGTTTACAAAAAAACCGCGCCGGTCAACTGGTGCCCGCATGACATGACCGTTCTGGCTAACGAGCAAGTTATCGACGGCTGCTGCTGGCGTTGCGACACCCAAGTCGAGCGCAAAGAAATTGCCCAGTGGTTCTTAAAAATTACCGCTTATGCGGATGAATTGCTGGCCTCGCTGGAAACGCTGGACGGTTGGCCTGAACAGGTCAAAACCATGCAGGCCAATTGGATAGGCCGTTCCGAAGGTGTGGAGATGGATTTTCCGGTGCCGGAATTGAATCAGCACTTAAGCATCTACACCACGCGCCCCGACACTTTGATGGGTGTGACTTATCTTGCCGTGGCGGCGGAACATCCGCTGGCGTTGAAAGCCGCAGAAACCAATGCTGAAATCAGTGCGTTTATCGATGACTGCAAGATGATGGAAACCTCGGAAGCGGCCATGGAAACCATGGAAAAACGCGGCATCGATTCCGGCATCAAAGCGCTGCATCCGATCACCGGAGAGCAGGTTCCGGTGTGGATTGCCAATTTCGTATTGATGGGTTACGGCACCGGCGCGGTGATGTCCGTTCCGGCTCATGACCAACGCGATTTCGAGTTTGCGCTTAAGTACGGCATTGCGATCAAACAAGTCATTTTTGCCAAAGACGGTGAGGGTGACGATTGTTCGGAGCAGGCTTACACGGTAAAAGGCGTGTTGAAAAATTCCGGCGTGTTTGACGGCTTGACTTCGGAACAGGCTTTTGCCACCATTTCCGAAGCGCTGGAAAAAGACCAAAAAGGCCAGCGCAAAACCAATTTCAGACTGCGCGACTGGGGCGTTTCCCGTCAACGTTACTGGGGCGCGCCGATTCCGGTTATTTATTGCGACGACTGCGGCACGGTTCCGGTTCCCGAGCAGGATTTGCCGGTAGAACTGCCCAGGGATGTGGTGTTGGACGGCTCGCAATCGCCATTGGTCGCTCATCCGACTTTCTCCCATACGACTTGCCCTAAATGTGGCAAAGCGGCGCGCCGGGAAACCGATACCTTCGATACTTTTATGGAATCGTCCTGGTATTTCGCGCGTTTCGCAGGCAGCAACCCGGACAAGATGATCGATGAAAGCGCCAAATACTGGCTGCCGGTCGATCATTATATCGGCGGCATCGAACATGCTATTTTGCATTTGCTGTATGCGCGGTTTTACACCAAATTGCTGCGCGATGAAGGCTTGCTGGTTAGCGATGAGCCGTTTAAAAGGCTGCTGACCCAAGGCATGGTGCTCAAAGACGGCAGCAAAATGTCCAAATCCAAGGGCAACACCGTTGACCCGCAAAGCCTGATCGACGAATACGGCGCCGACACCGTGCGTCTGTTCATCATGTTTGCAGCGCCGCCGGAGCAGTCGCTGGAATGGTCCGACAGTGGCGTGGAGGGGGCGTTCCGGTTCCTGAAACGGCTCTGGAAACAGGCTTACCTGCATTGCGAAGCCGGCGGATCTAAAGCGCCGCTGGATAAGCAAACTTTAACCGCAGAACAACAGGCGGTGCGTCGCCAATTGCATCTGACTATCCAGAAAGCCACCGACGATTTCGGCAGGCGCTATACCTTTAATACCGTGATTGCAGCAAACATGGAGCTGATCAACAGCTTGTCCAAATTTGCCGATGATACAGACAACGGCAAGGCGATCCGGCAGGAAGCGTTGGAAGCCATTGTGTTGATGCTGTCGCCGATCGTGCCGCATATCTGCCATCAATTGTGGCTGGATCTGGGGCATCAGGAAGCGGTGGTCGGCGCATCATGGCCTGAGGTCGATGCAACGGCATTGGAGCAGGATACCCTGGAGCTGGTGCTACAGGTCAACGGCAAATTGCGCAGCAAGATGTCGGTATCGGTCAATGCGTCTAAAGAAGAAATAGAGGCCATGGCGCTGAACGACGAACATGTTAAGCGCTTTATTGAAGACCAGCCGGTCAAAAAGGTGATCGTGGTGCCTAAGAAGTTGGTTAATATTGTTGTTTAGATGAAAGGCGAAGGGCGAAGGGCGAAGGGCGAAAAAAGCTTGCATTTGGATTTAAGGAGCGCTGCAATTTTTAGCCTTTAGCCTTTAGCCTTTAGCCTTTAGCCTTTAGCCTTTAGCCTTTAGCCTTTAGCCTTCAGTATCCCATGTTCTATTCATTAAGAGGAAAAAGTGTGTTAACAAAAAAAGCGGCCGTCTTTGTTATGGCTTTGTTATTGAGCGCTTGCGGCTATCATTTGCGGGGCGCTCTTGAATTGCCTGCAAACATGAAAAATATTTATGTGGAGGGCGCTTCCGGGCCTTTGCTCGAACATTTCAAGCAGATCATGAAGGCCTCTTCCGTTCAGCTTGCCGATTCTCGTAAGGGGGCGGGCATCGTTGTCAAGATAGCTAACGAAGATTTTAATCGGCGCGTGCTGTCGCTGAGTACCCGAGGCAAGTCTAACGAGTTTGAACTTGTCTATCGCCTGGATTATGAATTTGCCAATGCGAGCGATGCCCAGTTAATGGGGCGGCAGACCGTTGAAATCAGGCGCGAGTATTACAATGATCAGCAATTTATTATTGCCAAAGATAATGAAGAAGCCGTGATACGTAACGAAATGTATCAACAGGCCGTAAATACCATTGTTAATCGTGCCAGGGTTGTATTAGAGGCAAACGCGAAATAACATGCGACTCAAGCCTGAACAGGTAGCTGCGGCGTTGCAAAAGAATTTGGCGCCGGTTTATTTTATTAGCGGCGACGAGCCGTTGCAGATAGGCGAGATGGCCGATGCCGTCAGGGCTGCGGCACGAAAAGCAGGTTATGATACCCGCGAGGTTCTTGTTGCGGACAGCGGGTTTTCATGGAATGAATTAACGGAATCGGCCGGTGCCTTGTCTATTTTTGCCGATAAGAAAATTATCGATTTAAGATTGCCCGCCGGTACGCCGGGCGCTGAGGGGGCTAAGGCTTTAATGGCCTATTGCGAGCGCATGCAGGACGATACGCTGCTGCTGATTACCGCCTCGAAGCTGGCCGGCAGCTCATTAAAAACGCAATGGTTTCAGGCGTTGGACAAGGCCGGTTGCGTTATCCAGGTCTGGCCGTTAGAAGGGCAGGACTTGCTGCATTGGTTGCAGCAAAGAATGCAGCGCCGCGGGCTACAGGCTGAAACAGAAGGTATCAAGATACTGGCTTCGAGGATAGAAGGGAACCTGTTGGCGGCCGCCCAGGAAATAGAGAAGCTTTACGTGTTATACGGTGAAGGCCGCCTCAGCAATCAACAAATTTTTGATGTGGTGGCCGACAGTTCCAGGTTCGACGTGTTTAAGCTGATGGATAGTGTGCTGGCCGCCAAAGTGGGCCGGATCTTCAAGATATTGTCCGGTTTGCAGGCGGAAGGCGTTGCGGCGCCGGTGGTGTTATGGGCTTTGACGCGGGAAGCGCGGGTATTGATCAAGATTAAACAGGCGTTATCTCAGGGTCAAAATAGAGCGTCGGTGTTTAAAAATAACCAAATCTGGGACAAGCGCCAGCAGCTGGTCAGTGACGCGTTGAACAGGCTGGGTGATAAGGATCTGAATAATATACTGGTGTTGAGCGCAAAGGCGGATCGGCAGATTAAAGGGCAGCAGCAAGGCGAGCCTTGGGAAACGTTACTGGCCGTTTGTTTGATGTTTGCGTTGAAGGCTAAAGGCTAAAGGCTAAAGGCTAAAAATTGGAATGCTCCTTAAACTTAAATACAAGCTTTTTTCGCCCTTCGCCCTTCGCCCTTCGCCTTTTGTCTTTCTTCTTTTACGGCAAATACAATTTAAACCTGGCCCCGCCAAACTGACTGTTATTGTCGGTGATAATAAAGCCCCGCTTGTCACCTTTGACATGTAATTGGGCAATCGTCTCGGTAAAAAACAATCCCAACCCGGTATTGCCGTTAGCCAAGTCAATCTGCGGGAGTTGTTTGTAATCGGACGATAGGAGGTTTTCCGGGTAGCCCTTGCCGTCATCTTCAATGCAAAAAACAATATAATCATCTTCCTGGGCGACAGAAAGCAAAACCTTGCTCAGGCAATAACGCTGCGCGTTGTTGACCAGCGTACAGAGGGCATTGCTGATCAGAGCGTTGTCGCAATAACAATACAGGTCATCATGGCATTCGGTAATGAGTTGAATCGTGCCTAATGACAATAAAGTCGATTGCTGGGCGACAATATCCTCCAATATATCGGCGACGCTGTGCTCGTCTATCGTCAGGCTAAATTGGGATAAATCAATTTTATACAGTGTCAGCAACTGCATGAGGCAATTGTTCATGCGATTGGTTTCAAATTCCAATTGCCTGAATTCAGCAGGTTTTGGCTCCTGGTAGATATGTTCAAGTTGGCCGAGCAGTGCCCGAAGAGCTGTCAGCGAATTCTTTATGTCATGCACTGAAGAAGCCAGGATGGCGGGGAAACCGATTGAAAGCATTTGATTATTAGGCATTTTGGCAGGCTATTGATTGGTTTTGTATTGAATAGTGTCCAGCTCTTTTTGAAGGCCGCTGATTTGATCGTGGGGTACGCCTATTCGAATGGCTTTATTGATAAAGGACTGGGCGCGCTCGATCTTTTCCTGGTCGGGTTTGGATGTTTTAAGATCATGGATAATGAGTTTTATCATGTTTAAAAGGATCGTGTGATTATCAGGCATTTTTACAATGGCTTGTTCAAAAACCGCGAGAGCTCCCTTAATGTCACCTTCCTGGAACAGACTAACACCTTTATTGTTGATGTCGACCAATTCTTTTTTTATGTGCTGGATCAGTGTTTCCGCATAGTTTTCGCCGATAATGGCGTCACACATTGTGACGATGTCTTTGATAAAAAACTTATCGTCAATGTTGGTTTTAACTAAGTCAGTCAGTATGCCGTCGCAAGTTTCGCTGTTTCCGTTCAGGTAAAAAGCCTTCGCCATTTCCAGGCGCAGTTCCCTGGAGAGCAGTTTGTTAAACTGCTCGTTCAGTTTAGATGCTTTTCCATAGGCTTGCTGGGCCAGCGCCTTGTTGCCTTTTACTTGATGAATCTCGGCTTCTAACAGGGCCGCCCTAAGTTTTGCTTCGGGATCATTGTGAAACTGCTGATTTAGCTCGTGCACTATTTTTAGCGCCTCGTCGGATGCGTTGCTTTTTAAATAGATATTGGCCAGGCCCGAGTAGTCGCTGGATGATTTGTGTATGGAGTGTTTGCCCAGTTTAATGGTGGCCACGTAGGCTTTTTTGGCGACAGGGATGTTTTCGGTTTTGTCAGCCAGGGAAGCCAGTTTTTTTTGTCTTAAAATGGACATTGGCGAAAGTGTAACGGCTGAATTAAGCGAAGATAAGGCACGCTCATCGTTACCCATGGATTCGTGCGCTTTTACCAGCCAGTCATAAGCTTCCAGCATCATCGGATACTGCTCAATGAGTTCCTGGAAAGTCTTAATGGCTTGATCGTAATAGCCAAGAAAAAAAGCAACAACGCCCAATCCCAATCTGGCCCAGGGCAGCTCTCGTTCATTGAGAACCTCCTGATAAATCTCCTCGGCGGTCTTAAAATCCCCAACCTTAAGCGTGAGTTCTGCATGCATTTTTAATAATTGCATGCGCATTTTTTTATCGTTCAGCCGGAGCAGTTTTTCGCAATTACTGATGGCCTGGTAAATATTGCCGGTGTCTATTTCATTTTCAATGCTGACCAGGTATTCCTTGCGAGTATGGCATCTCTCGAGACGGCTTAAAAGTTGCTGCGGGTTAAAGGGTTTAACCAGGTAGTCATCGGGTTTGTTGTCGATGGCGCTAAGCACCATCTCCAGACGCTGTTCAAAGGTGACCATGATAAAGATAGCGTTAACCGGCAATAACTTAAGGTGCTTGGCCTCTTCCAGAACCTGCTGGCCGTTTTTTCCTTTGGGCAAGTTGTAATCGCAGAGCACAATATCGAAGCGGTCAATCCGCATCGCCGCTATTGCATTAATGCCTGAGTCTGTCTCAACAATGGACCGGCCGCCCAATAAACCCAGTAAATGTTTAATGGTCTCGCGCATGATGGCATGGTTTTCGACGACCAATATTTTTTTTGATGAGAGGTTTATGGCCATAAGGGATTGCTTAACTTCATGTTTTTACGTGCATGAAGCGCTTTAGTGAGTTCTTTATATCATGAACTGAAGAGGCCGGGATGGCGGGAAAACCGATTGAAAGCATATTATGGATTGGTTTTGTATTGAATAGTGTCCAGCTCTTGTTGAAGGCTGCTGATTTGATCGTGGGGTACGCCTATTTGAATGGCTTTATTGATAAAGGATTGGGCGCTAAGTATTTTTTCAGGGTCTGGTTTAGAGGTTTTAATATCATGAATAATGATTTTTACCATATTTAAAAGAATCGTGTGATTATTGGGCATTTTTGCAATGGCTTGTTCAAAAACCGCGAGCGCCCCCTTAATGTTGCCTTCCTGAAACAAGCTGACGCCTTTATTGTTGATGTCGACAAGCTCTTTTTTTATGTGCTGGAGCAGCGTTTCTGCGTGATTTTCGCCGATAATGGCGTCACACATTGTAACGATGTCCTTGATAAAAAGCTTATCGTCAATATTGGTCTTAATTAAATCATTAAGTATGGCGTCGCAAGTGTCTGCGTTTCCGTTCAGGTAAAAGGTCTTCGCCATTTCCAGGCGCAGCTCTTTGGACAGCTGTTTATTAAACTGCTCGTTCAGTTTAAATACTTTTTCATAGGCTTGCTGAGCCAGCGCCTTGTTGCGTTTTGCCTGATGAATCCCGGTTTCCAGCATGGCGGCTCTAAGCTTTGCCTCAGGATCGTTATGGAACTGCTGATTCAGCTCATACAATATTTTTAACGCCTCATTGGCGGCGTTGCTTTTTAAATACACATTGGCCAAGCCCGAATAGTCGCCGGATGATCTGTGTATGGAGTTTTTGCCCAGTTTAATGGTGGCGGTGTAGGCTTTTTTGGCGATAGGGAGGTTTTCGGTTTTGTCCGCCAGAACCGCCAGTTTTTTTTGTCTTAAGATGGACATCGGCGAAAGCGTAATGGCCGAATTAAGTGAAGATAAAGCACGTTCATCGTTGCCCAGGGATTCGTGCGCTTTTACCAGCCAGTCATAAGCC
>JBAQYH010000542.1:0-2317 GCA_049299935.1 Methylobacter sp.
GCCCAACGTTCGTTTCGAAGTTTTTGCGGAAGGACTTGCCGCGCAAACCCTGCACATCGGTCCGTTCGCCGAGGAAGGCCCGACTGTAGAGCGTGTACACCGCTTCATTACGGATAGCGGGTACCAACGGGTCGGCAAGCATCACGAGATTTACCTGAGCGACATCCGCAAGGCCGATCCGAAAAAATGGAAAACCATTATCAGGCAGCCGATGCGATGAAAATTATCCTCATGCGGCACGGAAAGCCTGTCTTGGCCCAAGCGGGCCGAATTACGCCAGCCGAAATGGAACGCTGGATTGAATGCTATAACCTTGCCGAGGTGAAAGCCGGCAGCGCGCCTATCGCCGGTTTGTAGTGGCTCGATTCCGCTACCTGTATCGCCTCCAGCACTGCACCGCGGGCGTTGTCATCCGTCCAGGCGCTGGGCCATACAGCATCCGTTGTCGATGCCGTGTTTTGCGAGGCGCAACTGCCGTTTGCTCTTTGGTGGTTTCCCCGTTTGTCGCCTTTCGTTTGGGCGGCGTTCTTCCGCCTGTTTTGGTTTTTCGGCTACTCGCGAGGTTCCGAGTCAATGCAGGCCACGAAAATCCGCGCCAAAACGGCTGCCCGGAAGCTTATTGCTATTGCCGAGCAAGGCCCGGTTTTGTTGGTAGGGCACGGCATCATGAATCGCCTTATTGCCAAGGAACTTGTCGCCTTGGGCTGGACAGGCCCCGCCAAGCATCAGAGCAAATACTGGGGTGCCAGTGTTTACCGGCTTTAAACTTAACACTGATACAGCATTATGCGCCTTCTCAAAATCACTCACCTTGCCATCATCGGCAGCGGCGGCTATTCAATGCGCAAATCGCTCGCCACGCTTGCGCATAGGGGAGCCATAGGATTCGATGCCGATGAGGGATGGAACAAGATACTTTCCGATCCGCGAAGCATCGAACAGGATTGGTACGGCAATCCTTATCGATGGTGGTCGGACGTCATGGACATCGACCCGCTGCCCGATTTTCTCAAGCTGAACATCCCCATTATCGTCGGAATGGGCGAGAACGATCAGAGTGTGCCTGTTGAATCCGCACGTTTCCTGGATGCCAAATTCAAGGAAGCGGGTAAAAACAACCTGACCCTGAAAGTCTATCCGGAAGCGGATCACCGCTTGAACGGTGACGGTATTTCTCATCGTGATGAGTTTTTCCGGGAGCTATCTCGTCTACTTCAACAAACGCATAACATTGCGGTCAATCAGGACGCGCCAAAAGCGGCGCAGCCCTTTTTACATTGAACATAACAGCTCACAGGAGCGACAGTGCGTTTACATCATATAGCGTTGGCAATAATGGTCGTTGCAATTTGGGGATTTAACTTTGTCGTCATTAAAGTCGGCCTTAAAGAGATTCCGCCTATTTTGCTGTGCGCGCTGAGGTTTTTTCTCGCCGCGTTTCCGGCGGTTTTTTTCATCAAGCGTCCTGCCGCTCCGTTGCGCATGGTTGTTGTGTTCGGCTTGGTGATGTTCTCGCTACAGTTCGCATTGCTGTTTTCCGGCATGCACGCCGGTACAACGGCGGGGTTGGCGTCTTTGCTGCTTCAGGTGCAGGTGTTTTTTACCGTTTTGCTGGCGGTGGTATTTCTGGCTGAAAAACCATCCGTTTGGCAAATCGTAGGAGCCTTGGTTTCATTTTCCGGAATCGGTCTGGTGGCTGCGAATATCGGCGGTGAAGTTTCGGCTTACGGCCTGATTCTGATCCTTGCCGCCGCTGTCTCCTGGGGCGTAGGCAGCCTGATTTCCAAGAAGATCGGCAAAGTCGATATGCTGGCGCTGGTGGTCTGGGCAAGTTTTGTCGCTTGGCCGCCGCTATTGGTTTTGTCGTTTTTTCTGGAGCAGGGCAGTTGGAACGTTGAAGTCATTTCACATATTTCGTGGCTCACTATCGGCGCGATTGGCTATATGGTGTATCCGGTGACCTTGCTTGGCTTTGCCGCATGGAGTTGGCTGTTTAGCCGCTATCCGGCTGCGACGGTTGCTCCGTTTACGTTGCTGGTGCCGATATTCGGCTTTGGGACTTCAACGTTAGTTTTGGGTGAACCGCTTTTGTATTGGAAAATAAACGCCGCCATGCTGGTTGTTGCGGGATTGTGTATTAATTTGTTCGGTTCTCGGATTGCGATTGGCATTCGGCAGGGTTAAGGATATGGTGGGCAAACATGGACTCACCGTTTTTATATACAAGTATCTAAATAACTCGTCATACCCGCCGGGAAGCGGGTATCCGTGCCATGGATGGCGATCTGTGTACGTCCATGTAGCCTGGATCCCGGCA
>JBAQYH010000543.1:0-2189 GCA_049299935.1 Methylobacter sp.
TTCCTGAACGACGCGGAATACCAGCATCGCCCGGTCTTCGTCCAGATGAACCTCGTCGGCGGGTAAATGCAGCTTGCACTCAATGCCGGTGCTTTCGGCATATTCCTGTACCAGCCAATCCAGGGCATAGACGATGCCCGAGCTTAATACCGCAGGCCGCAGACGGGTGGCAAGATTGCGCACCATCAGGATTGCACGGTCTATGGTGCCGACCATGTTATGGGTTTTGCCGCGCAAATCGGAATTAGCGTCGCCGAAGCGGAAATCGAGGGTTGTAACGTTAAGCCGCAGCACGTTGAGCAACTGGCCCAGCTCGTCATGAATCTCGCGGGCAATTCGTTTGCGCTCTTCCTCCCTCGCCTCTTCGCGCTTGGCGGTCAATGTCCGCAACTGGGCGCGCGACTCTTCCAGGCGCCGTTCGGTCGCCTTGAGCTCGGTAATGTTATGCCCCATGACCAGCGCGCCAATGACTTGCCTGTCATCGTCGTATTCCGCGACTACATGCATGTCATGGCTAACCAGGCTGCCGTCCGGCTGATGCCATTCCAGCAGGACGCGGTCCGGTTCGCCGCTCTCCATCACTCGTTTGAGGCGGGCCATGTAGTCATAGGGCGACATCTGCGGCTTCCATATCTCGCCCGGCGTCTTGTTCCATGCCGTTTCCAGCGGGATTCCGGTTTCATGCTCATAGGCCGGATTGATATAAGTGCGACGGCAGTCCCGGTCGTAACGCACGATCATTCCCGGCGAATTTTCCGCCAGCGTGCGGAATTCCTGTTCGCTTTTGCGCAGCATGGCCTCCATGCGCTTTCTGCCGGTAATGTCATGGCTGATCGAAAGTACGCTCACGGCCCGGCCGTCATCGTCGAACTCCGGCACCAGAGACATGATGCGGTAGGCCGGTTTACCCTCTTGATCCACCATTTCCGTCAGCAGTTCATCCGTTTCGCCCGAGTCCATCGCCTGCTGTAAACGGCCAGTATATTCCTCGGCGGAAGGCGATACCAAGCACCAGCATTCCAACGGCGTCTTGCCCAGCGCATCGGCCTCCGCTATGCCTACCGTTCCCGTGAAAGCCCGGTTGAAGTACACCCGGCGGTATTCCCGGTCGTAACGTACGATCACATCAGGAGAATTTTCCGCCAGGGTGCGAAATTCGCGCTCGCGGCGCACCAGTTCATGCTCCAGGCGTTTCTGCTCGGTGTAGTCCCGGCCGATCGCAATGGCGCCGACGACCTCGCCGTGATCGCCCAACTCAGGCGCCAGCCGGATTAAATCATGCAGTGCGCGGCCGCCGACCGGTTCGCTGACCATCTCGAATTCCGCCGACTCGCCGGTAGCGATAACGTATTCAAGCAATTTCTGATAGCGCAGCACGGCTTCGCTGTGCGGATGCAACTCGTCCAGGCGCTTGCCCGCCGCCGCTTCCGTGGTTTGCCCAAAGGTGCGCTCCTGCTCCGGATTCATGTACAGGACCCGTGCTTCACGGTCGTAACGGGCGATGTTATCCGGCGCGTTTTCGGCCAGGGTGCGGAATTCGCGCTCGCGTAACGCCAGCGCCTCTTCCGCGCGTTTGCGCTCGTCAATTTCCTCGCGTAACAAGCGGTTACTGTTACTCAATTCGGCGGTGCGTTGCGCAACCCGCTGTTCCAATTCCGCCTGATGGGCTTGCAATTGCGCGTTCTGTGCCTGCAATTGCCGCTGCATGGTTCTCAAGCTCAGATGCGTACCGACCCGCGCGACGACTTCGTCAATCTGCATGGGTTTGGTAACGTAATCGACGCCGCCGACCTTGAAGCCGGTAATTTTATGTTCGATCTCCGCCAGCGCGGTCATAAAAATCACCGGTATATCCGCGGTACCGGCATTGTTCTTTAAGCGGCGGCAGACTTCGAAACCGTCCATGCCCGGCATCATCACATCCAGCAGAATCAGTTCCGGCTTTACCAAAGCAGCGCGATGCAGGCCTTCGCTACCGTCCTGGGCCACCACCAACCTGTAGCCGCAATTTTCCAGGGTTTCCACCACCACGCCCAGATTGGCCGGGGTATCGTCGACAATCAAAATGGTGGGCATGTCGAATAACTTTTCATTAGTCACGGGTAAGTCCACAAAAAAAATCGGTTACAAAAATTATCACCACGAACGACTGCATGAACGCAATGTCCACGAAAAACACGAAAGGCACG
>JBAQYH010000544.1:0-6265 GCA_049299935.1 Methylobacter sp.
AGGCTCGTGGGTCGGCGCCTACTTCGCAAACCAAATGCAGGGGCCGCAGCTGCGTCTTATTTTCGGGCTTTTTGTTTGCGGTCTTGGCGTATACCTTGTCTATGGCGCTTGCAAGCGTCTCGGCTGGCTATGAACGAATTAGGCTAGGCCGCTCAGCAAGCGCTGACTCCCAAGCTCTAGAAGCTGTGAAAGTATTATCCAAATCAGGCTAAAATAATTGTTCACCATAGAGGACTCGAAGAAAATAATCCCATCAATTCAACTCATTGAAAACTTCGCGCACTCCGTGTTCTTCGTGGCTATTTTTTGATTGATTTGCCTATTCGGAAAACCGATTACAGCCTAAATTGCGCAGCCTCATACACTTTCACTTTTTGTTTGTCTTGTTTCCCGATAGCAATCACGATGACAAACACCACATCATTATCGACACGATATATTAGCCGAAAACCAATACATTTTCGTTTGATCTTGTAGCAGTCGGTCATGCCGGAGAGCGTGGAGGCTGATACGCAAGGGTCGTCCAGCCGGTCTCCAAGCTTTTTCTTCAGTAGTTCGCGTACACTGCCATCAAGTTTTTTCCACTCCGTCAACGCCAGTTCGTGAAAACGCAGTTTATAGCTCATTGTGAGTGATATGAATATGAGCAGAATATCTGGCTACATTCCCATTTTTCTTCAATTTCCATTCAATCCTATGGTTCTATCGTAATCTCATTGAATCGGCATTGATGGTTGTCACCTTAAAATACGGAGACTTCTTAAGAAGATAAAACTCGAACAAAGCTACAAAAATGCTGTCGGTAAATATAATTATAAGAGTGTAATTGCAGTTCGATTTAACAATCGAGTAGATTACAATAGCTATGGTAATTGAAAATATGTAAATATAACCCAGCTCAAACATAAGCTTATAAATACATGTCCAAAATGGAACAGGGGCGCTCCATTTAATGTGATAAGTGTTAATTAATTCAAAGTCAAATTTATCACCTGCCTTAAGCGCCCCCAGAATTTCTCGTTGTAACGTAGACCATCGAATTACATTCAAATATCCTTTACAACTCCTACATGCGAAGTGGGAAAGCAGTGTTATTGATAATGAAAGCACTATACAAGAAATACTATCTGGAAACGTATCTCGAGAAGCCGTGAATACTAATAACGCAGTTTGCAAAGATATAGCCCAGTTTATCGTTGTATTAAGATAGTTATACGCTGTAGATAACGTGCTTTCCAATGAGGCGTAATAAGTTGTATTAACGAATTCGCTCTGATTTATTTTTTCTGCCATTGACTTGTAGTGGTACAGTACAACTATAATTCTTGTCGAACAAATACCGTAAGTTTTTCAGTTTTTAGCCGCTCGTAACCATGATTACGGTGCCAATTAATAGGCCTCCATTTTTCCCAGAACAAGCTAAAACCATGTTGAAGCATCATTGAATCGATTAAATTTAAAATGTTTTCGTCTTTAAATTTGGTTGATTCTGGCGCGCCCATTACAAGAGCAACAAAACCTCCTGGACGAACAGTCATTCCGCAGAATTGCGCAAATTTATTCATGCTCTCCATATAATCATTCAAGGCTTTTGTTGGATTCGTTCTTCGTCTACGTGCACCTATTTCTTCATTAAAGTCTCTTGCCATATAGTCAGGAAATAACCATGCGTAAGACAATCTTTGACCAAGACTATAATCGGACATGCAGAGATATGGCGGAGATGTAATTATTCCTCCGATAGAGTTGGGTTCTATACCATAAGTTTCAGGATTAGATTCAGCAGCATTTGCACGCAACACGTTAAATCTTGCAAGCGTTTCATCTGGTTTTTCACCACGTCGCTCAAAAACAGAATATATGCTTTCCAGCGTTTTGATATTTTTAGCAACCTTAGCCAAAAAAAGGCTATACGCATCAATAAATGGGGGGCTTAACACACCTTTAGCTAGAGGCGTGTTGTCGGCAAACCAGCCATGTTGCTTTCCGCGTCTCGCAGTTGTTGCTGTAAGAATTGCAGAAAAGCATAGCCTAAGAAACTCACGCTCCTCCAATGTTTCAGCTCGATCAATAACGCTTAGAATACTTGTAAGCTGATGAATGGTATCTACATGATGCCACTTATGAAGCTTATCCAGCTTAGGGGGGCTAATAGTCGGATTGACAATTAAATTTTCTAATCGCAAATTCCTTAAACGAGCTCTTTGCTCTATCGTTAAATATGTCGATTTGACTCGACTAATTAATAAAGCCACTTCATTTATGTCTGCGGAAACCACTCGGCAACCTGCTTTTATCCCCTCGATACCAGTCACACCTGAGCCGCAAAATGGATCTAATAAGGTATCCCCTGAAAGTCTTAGCGATTTTATAAACGCAGCTGGAATCGTGTGGACAAACGTACTTGGATAGGAATGGATAGGATCATTTCTCGACCCAATAAAAGACCAGTCTCCCCAAGAATTAAGACTTTCCCGCAAATCATCCTGCACTCGTTCAGTTACGCCGCGCCAAGGTTTATCTAGCGCATATGCCATCAATTTCTTTTGTAATTCGTTGGCAGTTAATACCTGTTTTTCACTATTTTTTGATGAACGTTCACGTTTAGGTTCATATAAAGCGAATACTGATAAACAAGCAGCTGAATAGGGCCGAAAAGGGTCTTTTGGTTTTAATTGATCCGAAAATCGGCGCTTGGCTAGGAACAGCATAGGAACGAAACCGGGACACCGTAAATCAAATTCTATCCAGTTGATGGCAGCTTTGACTTGGAGAACATTCAAAAGCTCTTTGTCATCGATATGTAGCTCAGTAACCTTGGTGATAAGGTCAAGATGTTTGAATTTACGTACTGCATCTGACAATTCCTGAGCACCGGGGCCAATAGATTTAGCAAATTCCGCTATAAAGTATATAAGCCTTTCGTCAGTTGTCTTGAGCATACCTTCCTTAGGAAATCCAAGTCTGGCGGACTCGCGGATTATGAATTGCAGAAGTGCCTGTCTAGCTTTCTCTTCATTAATAGAATCAAAAAAAAGTCTGTAATATTCATTACGCAACTCAATCCATTTATGCACTTCTTGAGGAAGGCTCTCATCTACAAATGAAGGCTGTTTATCGAGAGTAGCAAGCCATTTTGCAATCGTTTCAGCAAGATGACCGGATGCGGATGAAAATCCCATGAGGTGAGTGCCGCGAATAACATTATCGATATTATCAAGATCGATAGTTCCTTTTAGGAGAAAGCCTAGATCACCTTGTCCGC
Source organism: Methylobacter sp. (assembly GCA_049299935.1). GTDB lineage: Bacteria > Pseudomonadota > Gammaproteobacteria > Methylococcales > Methylomonadaceae > Methylobacter_A. The sequence goes on from JBAQYH010000544.1 coordinate 3,266, forward strand.
TAATAATTTGACCCACGGTTTCTGGATTGATTGAAAAACCCAAAGAAGTCGAAGCGGCTTTTTTGCAGCGGCTAATAAATTGAGGCAGTTCAGCGTCATAAGCATTGAATCCAATATCCTGCCCCCGTGGGTCTGAGCCAAGAGCATTCCATAATTCAAGCTCATGATCTACATCGTCAAAAATAATCTCCATCGTGTGCGCAAAAGGAGGAGTGCCTACATCGTGTAGAAGAGCAGCAAGTGCCAAATGCGCTGTATCTGATGGATTGAGCTGACGAAATATTGCTACTGTTAAAGCAAGGTGTACAACACCGATAGCGTGATCGTATCGTGTAGCACTTCCAAAATCCTTGAACTGCAAGGAGTCGATGTTGGATAGCCTTACGCCGCGTAGCCGGACAAATTCAGGAATGCGTAAAAATGGTTCAATCCATTCAGGCAGTGAAATTTCCCCATAAAGGACATCGCGAAAAAGCATAATTATCTTCTTCCTGTGCTATAGAGCCATGATAAAGCAGAAATTACCAAAGCTCCGATAAAATCTCCCCAAAGTGGACTTTGATCGTTAAGTAATTCTTTCCATTGGTTTGACCAAGTAAGGAAACGAAAACCAAGCGCAAGTATCACACCTGTTCTTATCCATGAATGGGACCATGCTTCTAAAAAATCATCAGTAAGTTTAGTTATAGTAGCTTTATGAGGAGTTATGCTTTTCGCATAATCAAAAAATCTATAGAGTATTGCATTTGTTCGAGTAGATAAAAAGATACCTTCATGTTGATATTTGTACCCCCCATTTTCTTTTGCAGCTTGATACAGAATCAATAAGAATCGTTGAAATCTTTTTGAATAAAAATAAGTATTATTGGTAAGCAATAAGGCGTGAGCAAGGTAGATTTGCCAAGGTAGACGTAAATATTGGTTTTTATCTTTACGATAATACTCAACAGTAACTTCAAAGTCTGATCTATATTCAGGGCGGCAAATATTCCAGAGATTCTTTACTTCTGTAATTAATTGCTTTGGAGTATACAAAGAGTTAGCGTCATTAGACTGACAGGATGCGAGCGTATAAAGTATCAGGCTTCTGATTGCGATAGCATAAATATCCGAAGATTTTGACTTGTCGAGCAAAGCTTCCTGTTTTTTCCATAAATATTCTTTTGATTTTATGAGTTTTTCTGGAGATATTTTGTTATGTAAGGATAAAACTGCATAGCAAGTAGCTTCCTCAGAAGGTGTATTGTCGTCAAAAAAATGGCTCCATGAGCCATCAGAAGCATTTTGCTTATTTAATAATCGATCCTTGAGACTTTGCAGATATTGTGGGTCATCGGCTAGATTGTTGAGGGCCATTAATGTTTCAGCTTGCTTGATAGTATTTAAATCATCATCAACGTTTTGCGGATCATAAGTTTGTCGATTTTTAGTGTAAATAAGAAGCTTTTTAGCAATATCGACATACTCCTGCTTTTGAGATGCAAGTAGTATAGATATTGCAGCGGACGTTCCATGAAGACCGCGCTGAATTCTATTTTTGACATTATCTCCATAAAATTGACCGCAAGCTAAAGCACCATTAGCTAGATTCTCTGATTGTTTTCCATACTTACAATGTTTAAATATTTCCTCAGCAATTTTTTCCATTCCTTTAGTAAGCTGATTTGGTTCAAGAGCCATAGTATTCTTTTATGCGAAAAATGTTAGTGAGAATTTCATCGGCGAAGGTTTGGGTGCGGGTAGCCAAATGCCCTTCAGTAAATAATGGACGCCCAGTTACTCCAGAAAGTAATCTAGCAGGCCCATGTTCAAACTGCCCAATTACACTTCCACCTGCATCGGTGCATGTATCTGCAATATCAGAAGGTACGGCAAATGCACAAGCGAAATCGCCGCCCGAAGCAAAAGCAAAACTCCAAGCAGGTACGTCTAAACGTGAGGCAACAAGTCGAGTGAAGTTATCAACCGGTATGGCTGTTTCCATGATGGTTGCACTTACCGAGCTAGAAGAGCATATGTCGTTAATATCAGTTCCTAAGCCATCGGATATGTCGGTTCCTGCGCAAACATGACCGAAAGAGGCGATATGTTCGGCCAGAACAAATGGGACATCAATACGGAAAATAATTTCTCTTGCCTGCGATAATTCATCCGCTGAAAATCGACTGGGGCCAATACTTAGACAAACTACCGCTGCCCCAAAACTCCCCATGCAGCCCGAAACAACAAGTTTATATCCCGGCTTAGCCTGAGTTCTTAGAAAAGCGCCACCACTCCCGAAGGGAATTCCTAAAGCCGTTCCGTAAATAGAGCGTGTCCGGCCAAATTTGGTATCGCCACCGATTAAAGCGCAGTTATACCGCTGGCAAACGTCGCAAACACCTTGTATAAACTCTAGCAACTCCTCATGTGTTGTGCCATGCGGCGCACAAATACCGGACATAAAAAACCGTGGCGCACATCCTGAACCAGCAAGGTCGGCCAAGTTATGACATACAACCAGTTGCCCAAGGTTATACCATGAACCATTTTCAAGCTCGACCATTGCGGGACTACTGTTAATGAAATCAGTAGTGGCGACAAGAACCCCTGTATCACCATCCATTTTAATAACGGCGCAGTCGTCATCATCTACATTAGTTAGCACGGCTTCAGTCTTGGTAAGGTATGCTAGTGAAGCGATATCCTTGTGAAGTTTTCTGAGATTCATAAGTTTTATTCAAGAGTTATGAAGCGAGTTCCATTTTTTTAGAGTCGCTGCCGCAAGTTCCTCATTTGGCAATAATCTCCAATCCCAATGCGACAAATCATACCAAGCATAAAGAAGCTGTCTAATGTGCTGGGAAGGTGCAGAACCAGTGTCGTAAAGAAACCAATTGCCATTTCTTCCAATCAAGAAATAAGCATCTGTCATTTCAGGCAAAGTGTCCAACGAACCGGTAGCGATAAGTTTGTGTCCATATCGATCAAGGGCCAGCATATTTTCAGGTACATCTGGAA
>JBAQYH010000545.1:0-10703 GCA_049299935.1 Methylobacter sp.
ACTGATCACCCTGCCCGCTTTTCAAAAACTGGAAAACCAACCTTTAACGCCGGAAATGTCCCTACAGATACTGCATGATGCGAAACAACAAATTGCAGACACAATGAATTTTTTCTCGCACTAACCACCATGATTGCTTGAGCTTTTCAGTTATACACGATAATATTGATTCAATACTACATTGGAGACCAACATAATGAATACAACAAAAAAACGCCTGTCCAAGTCAGCCCTTATCGGCTTAGCCGCCATTTTGCCTTTTGGAGCACAGGCCACCTCCGATACATCCAAAAACATGCACCAATTATATGAGGACAATTGCGCCAGCTGTCACGGCTCGGATCATGGCGGGTTTATTGCGCCTGCATTGAATGCCGACACGCTAAAAGGCCGCAGCCCTACCGCTTTACGCACCATTACCATGACCGGCAGTTTCGACACTTTGATGCCTCCGTTCTTCGGCCGTTTATCGGATGACGAAATCCGCGGTTTGGTCAAACACCTGCAAACCACGCCAAAACAGGCCAACCCGGCCTGGACGATTGACGACATCAAAGCGTCGATAAAAGTGTATGTCAAGGACGAAAGCACCCTGCCCGCAAAGCCCAGCTATCAGATCAACAGCATGGACGACGTTATCGGCGTAGCAGCTCGCGGCAAATACGGACGCGGCTCAGGTTCAAAAGCAGTGTTCATCAACAGCGTTACCCATAAGCAGATCGGTGAAATTCCTACCGGCACCGCCGCGCATATCATCGACTATAACCCCGCCAACCCGCGTTGGGCTTATGTAAAAACCGATACGGCAGAAATTTTTAAAGTCGATTTATATTCCATGCAAGCCGTGCGTAGCGTTAAAACCGGGTTCAACGGGCCGGGACTGGGCGTTTCCCGCGACGGCAAGTACATCATGGCCGGGTCTTACGTGCCGCACAACGCCGTCATTCTTGATGCAGATACGCTGGAACCGCTCAAAACCTTTGAACTGGAAGGCGTTGATCCGGACGGCAAAATGGTCTCTTCCGATTCCGGCATGATCATCGGCACACCGTTTGACGATATTTTCGCGATCGCGCTGGAAAACGCCGGCCAAGTTTGGGTGGTTGATTTAAAAGAAGGCTTCCCGGTCACCAAAATAGAAAACGTCGGTCGCCATTTGCATGATGCCTTCCTGTCCCATGGCGGCAGCAAACTCATGGTTGCTTCTTATGACGACAGCATCGTTACCGCAATTGATTTAAAAGACCGCAAAATCATCAAAAAGCTGGAAGCCGGTTGCGTACCTCATGTAGGCGGCGGCTCTGTGGTTGAAGTTGACGGCCGCACACTCGGTTTCGGCACCAACTTCGGCGACTGCGACAAAATGGTGGTCAGCGTTTGGGATCTGGACAAGATGGAAGTCGTCAAACAAGTTCCGGTTTCCGGTGGCACCGAGTCTCCGGCTGCTCATGCCAATGCGCCTTATGTCGCCGTGGACATCATCTCTAAGGATCGCCGCGCCCGCACCATCCAGCTGATCGACAAGAAATCGCTGGAAGTCGTTAAAACCCTGGATGTAGGCGGACATGCTTACTTCCCTGAATACAGCGCCGACGGTAAATTCCTGTATGTCAGCGCCGGTTACAGCGGCGATGAAGTCGTCGTTTATGACTCCACGTCCTTGGAAAAAGTGGCCTCCGTACAGATGGAAAGCCCGGCCGGTATATTCTCTCACGGCCGCGTCAGATATATGACTCGCGGCCTTTCTCCTGACGAGATGAAAGGAGCAAAATAATGAGACTAACAGCTCTTACCGGATCGTTGATACTAGGCTTGGTGTCCGCCCAAAGCGTCAATGCGGCAAGCATTTACGCAGGCGAGGCCAAAGCGGCGGCGGTTTGTTCGCAATGTCACGGCATTAGAACGCCTTCAGCCGATGCGCCTTTCCCGCCGTTGGCCGGACGCGATGCGGATTACCTAAAAACGGCGCTCAAACAGTACCGGGATAAAACCCGCAAATCCGACATTATGAACGCCATCGCCGGTTCCTTAAGCGATGACGACATTAATAATGTTGCGATGTACTATGCCAAGTTAAAACCCTAGCATCCATGAAAAAACTGCCGCTTATACTGTTGACCATTACTGCTCTTGTGGCTGAAACCAGCCTGGCCGGTGAGCCGTCACCCGAGCGGCAAAACGCCCTCCGCAACATGCTCAATCATGATTGCGGGGCGTGTCATGGGTTGACACTAAAAGGCGGTCTTGGCCCTGCCCTGTTACCCGAGGCACTGGCCGGGAAACCTGATGATTTTTTGATTTCAACCATTCTTAACGGGCGCGAAGGCACCGCTATGCCGCCTTGGCAGCCGTTTATGAATCGGGATGAAGTCGCTTGGCTGGTTGGAATCTTACGCAAGCCCTAGCATTCTCAATGAAAAATACCACAAAGGACACGAAGCAAAACATAATCCTTCGTGTCATTTGTGTCTTCGCGACAAATACCAAACTCCCCACTATGACAAAACTACTTCCCCTTCTAGCCTTGCTATTCTCGTTCAACGCCATCGCAGAACTGCGCGCCACCGGCGATTTAGGCATTGTCATCGAACGGGAAGACGGCAATGCGCTGATCATCAACACCACCGAGCATAAACGCTTAGCCAAAATCGAAAAGCTCGGCGATTTGTCCCACGCTTCCGTGGTTTTCTCTCGCGACCAGCGTTACGCCTATGTTTTCGGCCGGGACGGCGGCTTGACCAAAATCGACATGCTCAGGGATGCGATTGACAAGCGCATTATCCAGGCCGGCAACAGCATCGGCGGGGCGATTTCCCAGGACGGTAAATTAATCGCCGTTTCCAACTACACCCCCGGCGGCGTTAAGGTTTTTTCAGCCGATACACTGGAACTGGTTGCCGATATTCCTTCCAACTATGGCGATGGGCTGCGTTCTAAAGTGGTCGGTTTGGTCGATGCGCCCGGACAGCGCTTTGTCTTCAGCCTGTTCGACGCCGGCGAAATCTGGATGGCCGATTTTAAAAACCCCAAAGCACCGGTCATTAAAAAATTCCCGAACATCGGCAAACAACCGTACGACGCGTTAATGTCGCCGGACGGACACTATTACATCGCCGGTCTGTTTGGCGAACCCGGACTGGCGCTGCTGAATTTATGGAATCTTGATGCCGGAGTCAAACACATACTACCCGACTACGGCAAAGACGATGAAAAACTGCCTGTTTATAAAATGCCGCATCTTGAAGGCTGGGCGGTAGCCGGCGACTACGTGTTTGCACCCGCGGTAGGCCAGCACAAGGTTCTGGTCATCGACAAAAACACCTGGGAACTGCATGACACCATAGCGGTCGCAGGACAACCGGTTTTTGTGATGGCAAGGCCCGATGCGCGACACGTCTGGGTTAACTTTGCCTTTCCCGATAACAATCAAGTACAGGTTATCGATGTCAAAGACCTGTCCCTGCACAAAACCTTGTCGCCCGGAAAAGGCGTTCTACATATGGAATTCACTCCACGCGGCGAACAAGTCTGGGTTGCACTAAGAGACGATAACCAACTGGTGGTTTACGATACGGAAACCTTGCAGGAAATCACCCGCCTGCCCGCCAATAAACCCAACGGTATTTTCTTTAGCTCGCGGGCGCATAAAATCGGCTTATGACAGAAAAATCTAATAGAACATGGATGACGCGGATTAGGCTGATTTACGCGGCTTTTAGCCACGTATGTCATGCGCTTTTAATCCGTGCGTATCCGTTTAATCCGTGTCATCCGTGTGCCATTTTTTAATACCAAATATGCTATCCCCTCTACACAAACAACTGCTAAACGACTACCAGCACGACTTCCCGCTATCGGCCAGGCCTTATCAGGACATCGCCGATGCGCTGGGTGTAACCGAAGCCGAGGTTTTATCGGCATTTACCGAGCTGAACGATAACAACTTGATCAGCCGCATCGGCCCGGTTATTCCGCCCAATCATATCGGTGTCAGCGCTCTGGTCGCGATGTCCGTGCCAGAACAGCAATTACAGGCTGTTGCCGATAAAATCAGCGCTTACCCCGAAGTCAATCATAATTACGAACGCGAACACCGACTTAATCTCTGGTTTGTGGTCATCGCTTCCGATGACGAACATTTACGCACCGTGATCGACTCCATAGAACAGGAAACATCCTACCCGGCCATGCTGCTCCCGATGCTGGATGATTTTTTCATTGATTTGGGCTTTAAGCTGGACCTGAATAATGATTGAAGCCAAAGACCGCCAATTGCTTGAACATGTTCAACTCGGACTCCCGGTTTGCCCAAGGCCCTACCTGGAAATCGGGCTACTTTGCGACATGCCCGAAGCCGAAGTGATCGAGCGCCTAACCCGGCTTAAACAACAAGGCCTGATCAAACGCATGGGCGTTATCGTCAAACACCGGCAACTGGGTTACCGCGCCAATGCGATGATCGTCTGGAATGTACCGGATAATCTGATTAAACAACTGGGCGGACATATCAGCCGGTTTTCGTTTGTGACGCTCTGTTACCAGCGCCCCAGACAGCCGGAATGGCCGTACAACCTGTATTGCATGATCCACGGCAAAGACAGGACCACCGTGTTGAAGCAACTGGAACAGCTCGTTGACGCTTGCGGCTTAAGCGGGTTTGATAAGGAAATCCTGTTCAGCAACCGCTGTTTCAAGCAACGCGGCGCCATTTATAAAAACCCCACTCCCGCCTTAACCGATGGATGAAATAGACAAACAAATCATCAACGCCCTGCAAGACGGCTTTCCGATCTGCGATGCGCCTTATCGGCAAGTCGCCGCGCAACTGAGGCTGACCGAACAGGAACTGATAGACCGGCTAAAAACACTTTTGGATAACGGCACCCTGACCCGCTTCGGCCCCTTGTATAATGCCGAACAAATGGGCGGCGCATTAACCCTGGCCGCCGTCAAAGCGCCGAAAGAACGCTACGATGAAATCACCGAAATCATCAATAGCTTTCCCGAAGTAGCCCATAATTATGCCCGCAGCCATGAGCTGAACATGTGGTTTGTGATCGCCACAGAAACGCCCGAACAAGTCCGGCAAACCATCGGTGCAATAGAACAACAAACGGGCCTGACCGTCTACAACATGCCGAAAAACAAAGAGTATTTTGTCAACCTGAAGCTAGAAGCCTGATCATGCTTGATGAAACAGACCGTAAAATCATCCAGGCAACCCAGGCCGGCTTACCGTTAACGCCCCAGCCTTACCAGACTATTGCAGAACAACTTGGCCTGACCGCCGATGATGTTATGATGCGACTGACAGCCATGCAAAACAGCGGCGTCATTCGCCGCATCGGCGCAGTGCCCAACCACTATAAATTGGGCTATCGCTTTAACGGCATGACCGTCTGGAATGTACCTGACGAGTTTATCGATGAGCTGGGACAAAAAGTCGGGCAACTGGAATTTGTCAGCCATTGTTACCATCGCCCCAGACATCCGCCCGAATGGATGTACAACCTGTTTGCGATGGTGCATGGTAAAAGCCAGGAAGCCGTCGATAAACAAATCCAGCAGATTTCCGGTCTGCTCGGCGACTATAATCGGGGTTGCGATGTTTTATACAGCACCAAAATCCTGAAAAAAACCGGTTTTCGAACGAGTGCATAATAGAACACGGATGGCACTGATTTAGACGAATAAAGGCAAAGGGCGAAAGGCGAAAAAATACCTTTTGCCCTTTGCCTTTCGCCTTGTGCCCATAATATCCTTATGAGAAAGCTCTTTTTATCAGTGTTTATCCGTCAAATCCGTGTTCTATTTTTCTAACTATCGAGGTAGTTACTGATTATGTTTAGACTAAGCCACTACATGCGGGAACTGATAGACCCGACACCGTTAAAACCGGCGCGCAAACCGGCAGCACCGGTGGTTATCTGGAATCTGATCCGCCGCTGCAACCTCACCTGCAAGCATTGCTACACAACCTCCACCGATATTAATTTCCCCAACGAATTGAGTACGCCGGAAATCTATACGGTCATGGACGACCTTAAAGCCTTTAAAGTGCCGGTACTGATCTTGTCCGGCGGCGAACCGCTGCTGCATCCAGACATCTTCGACATTTCCCGGCGCGCGAAGGACATGGGCTTTTATGTCGCGCTGTCCACCAACGGCACCAAAATTTCCGCGGCTAATATCGATGAAATCGCGGCCATTAATTATCAATATATCGGCGTCAGCCTGGACGGCATCAAAGACACCCACGACCAATTCCGGCGGGTGCAAGGCTCATTCGACCAAGCCCTGCACGGCATCCACCTGTGCCTGGAAAAAGGCATCAAAGTCGGCCTGCGTTATACCTTAACGCAGGATAACGCGCAGGATTTTCCGGCCTTGCTACAGTTAATGGACGAGCACAATATCGACAAATTCTATTTATCGCATTTGAATTACGGCGGCCGCGGCAATAAAAACCGCAAAGACGACGCCCATTTTGCAATGACCCGAGACGCGATGGATTTGCTGTTTGAAACCAGCTACGAATGGCTCAAGGAAGGCAAAGACCGGGAATTCGTCACCGGCAATAACGATGCCGACGCGGTTTACTTTTTGCATTGGGTCGCCCGGCATTTCCCCGATCAAGTCGACCACATCAAAGCCAAACTGGAACAATGGGGCGGCAATGCCTCCGGCGTCAATGTCGCCAATATCGACAACCTGGGCAATGTCCATCCCGACACTTTCTGGTGGCATTACGAACTGGGCAATGTAAAAGAGCGGCCTTTTTCGGAAATATGGATGGATACCAGCGATCCGTTGATGGCGGGCCTTAAGCAAAGCCCAAGACCGCTCGAAGGACGTTGCGCAAGGTGTCGCTATCAAGAAATCTGCAACGGCAACACTCGCGTCAGGGCCGCGCAAACGACAGGAAACTTCTGGGCTGAAGATCCGGGCTGCTATTTGACCAATACTGAAATAGCATAAAAAGCGGAGCTATTCCGGTTAAATAATGGCTGACAGCTGCTGCTAATAAGGTCATGCATTTTAAGCGAAGATTTTTAATGATGATCCGCATCGACGGGATGGGCCGGTTGTTCCTGCTCCAGCCAGCTTTTTAGCAGGGTAAAACAAACAACCAACAGGGTAGCGCCGACAAAAATACCGACAAACCCCCAGGCCAGCAAGCCGCCCAGCACGCCAAGAAAGATAAGGGGAATAGGCAGGCCGCTACCCTGACTGATCAGGTAGGGCTTCACAAAATTGTCCGCTATATTAATAAAGATACCCCAGACGACGGTAAAAATCGCCCAGCCCGTATCGCCCTGATAGAACAGCCAAATGGCTGACGGAATCCAGACCAGGGACGTACCAACCTGCAGCATAGCCAGAATAAAACAGAATAACCCCAATAACCCCGCGCCCGGTATGCCGGCGATGGCGAAGCCGAACGTACTCAATAAAGCCTGCATTAGTGCCGTACCCACCACGCCTACGGATACGGCCCTAATGGTTTGACCGGCAACGGAAATCAGCGCAAGGCCTGACTCTCCGGCGACCCGGCAAATCAAACGTTCCAGCAATTCCTTTGCTCCGGTGCCGTTAGCGCACAGAAAACCGGCCAGCACGATCGCCAGAAGAAATTCAAAAAGCGATAGCGTCAAACTTCCGCTTTGTTTAAGCAGCCAGGTCATCCCGTTTCTGATGGCGGGCCTCGCGGTCTCCAGAAGCGCCGGCATATCAGCGTTTGCCTGTTGCCAGAATGCGTTGATTCGCGGGCCGATCAGGGGCGCATTAACCAGCCAAGCCGGCGGCGAAGGCAATGTCATCGTGGTCAAATCCTTGATCAGCCCGCCCACGGAAGCGACATGCTCGGTCAAGGAGTAAACCAGCACGGAAATGGGCACGACAAAAACCAGAATCAGTCCTATCGTCAGAATAAAAGCTGCAAATCCCGATCGCCCCCTCAGTCGTCGCTGCAGTCGCTCAAACTGCGGCCAGGTCGATATTGCGATGATGGCTCCCCAAAGCAGCGCCCCCATAAAAGGCGCTATGATCTTGAGGCAGGCAACAACAAGCACCGCGACAATGGCAAGGCCGCCTGCTCTTTCGAAAAATCTATCGTTCATGCCTGCACTCCTCTCATTAAGCTTCAATTGGAAGAAAGTAAAAGATCATATCAGTCGTCCGCTAAGTCCGCATGGCTCAATTGATTGAAGGATAAATACTTGTAACTGCCCTTGCGCATATTGAAAAAAAACAATTCCGGCAGGCTCATTAAAATACCGGTTGCGCCTGACTGCAAATTCTTCCCCGAATCCATCGGCCAGCTGAAAACGCCATAAACGCTTTGGCCGATCCCTGCACCGGTGTTGACAAGACCGAACACGGGCCTCAGCATCACATTATCGTCGGTAAAAAACACAAATAACGCGTCGTCGGGATTGTACCGGTATAAGCGGCTGCTGATGATATTCGACTCCCTCAATGCCGTTATCGGGTCGCTTTGACTGGCGGTCAGCTTTGCCAGTTCAAGACTCCGGTAAGAATCCAGGTCACGACTCTCTGTCACAGGGTAACGGTCCAGAACCGATTGGTAGGCGACAAACGGAACGAAGTTATAGGGTATCTCGACATATCCCCCCAAACGTTGTTCGGATTCCTTTATCGTTAACGCTTCCTGGTCAGCAGGTTCATCTCCGGGACGGTAGGGTTTTAACAAAGCCTGGTTGATGGTCCTGAACAATTCGGTGACGCAATTGCGGCTAAGCAGGTCATAACGATAGCTTTGTTGCAGTGTTTCCAACAGACTGTTTTCAAGGTTATCCAATGCGGCCAGCGCCGTGGTTAATTGTGCCGGTGTCAGGTTCGGAACCGGCCCGTCCGGGAAACCGATGCTCTTTGAAGGCAAGGCTTTTTCGCCGTTATAACGGAAATCATGACGCTGTTCGCTGTTAAGCAGTTCGATATATCGATTGGCCGCCATCTCGATTTGGCTGTATTCAGACTCGGTCAACCGTTGGCGGGACGCTGCCGATTGCCGGACTTGATTCAGGGCCGCACTGGCGTCGCCAGTCAGAATCCGTATCCGGGCGCTATGGTCAAGGTACTGGTCCGGCCTGACCCGTTCGCTGTCTTCGGCAAAGTCGTCGATAAAAACCCAATAGCCGGACTGCAATGAGGCGTCGATCGCGATATAGCGGGCCATATTGACTAAAACGGCATAGCCCCAGTCCGGCCGGTTTGAATCAAGCTCTTTGACAAGACCGGTTTCCAGATCATTGCGCAACTCCTGCAATACCCGTCTTTCCGCTTCGGAAACTTTGAAGGTCGGCTGATTCGTCACCAACAGGGCATCGGATCGCAACGGCGGCGCATCTATCAGGGCTTTGAGCGCAAATAATGCGGTCAGAGAATCCGAGTATCTTTCGGTGAAGGAATAGATGGGGGCAGGAAATTTATCACCGGCCGAATCCGAATCGATGGCCGGCCAATGGCTGGGCGCCAAGGCTTTGACTTGCGCTTCGACCAGCGCACGGCGACGATGCAAAAAATCCGGGCCATAGCGCTGCTCCACTTTTTGGCGCAAGCTTTGAACGCTGAGCGATTGCTGTTTTGCTAATTTGCTGTCTATGTGCTGAGGCTGTTGGCCCGGTTCAGGATAAAAAAGCCCGACGCCTTTTAATCGCAAAGCCGAAGCCGCATCGGCGTCAACAACGGCCTGACCGTCTGATGTTTTCTGCAACAAGTGCCGGATAAAAATCCGCTCTTTATGCAGATCGTCGAGCAGTTTGAACTGCCGTTCCTGCGCCAAAAACTGCCATTTGAATTGGTCTTTAAGCAGATCGAAGGTGTCTTCGCTGACCTCAATGCGGCTTAGATGCATCGGGCGATTTTGCAAGTAGCGGTATAAAAAATGAAATCCGGCTTTTTCCTGCCTGAACAGGCGAATCAGGCCGGAATCGACATGTTGATAATGATAAATTTCATCGCCGAATTGTATGGCGGTATGTCCCCCGCTCGAATTCCCTTCGCTGGCTTCTATATACAGGTAGTTAAAGCCGGCTGCCATCGCGGCGGACGGCAGCATAACCAAGGCCGCCATCAGCGCGATGGCATGCAAACTCGGACGCATCATGATCCGGATGACCGGCCTTGCAGACGAATGATCAAAGAATCTGTAAGGGGATTATTTTTCCGACTCGTAACCTTTTTGAATATTTTGCATGTACTCTTGATCGGAACCGGCAAAATTCTTTTTATAGGTTTCGTAAGCGGCACCTTCGATCCCGGCTTTCTTCAAGCCTTTGCCGATCGCCACGTAGGTTTTGGGCTCTTGGTCCCAATTAACGATACCGGTCTTGGCGGCAATATCGCTCAAGCCCTTAAGAAAGCCAGCGTAGTCAGCACCCGCAGCGGAGGATTTCACATAAGCCATCGTGTAGTCCGACACTTCGTTTTCGTATTTCCTGTCTTTATTCGACTGTGAAGACTTGCTGCTGGTAATGGAACCGGATGAGTCGGATAAGCTCCCCGCACTATCAGAAATACTCCCGGAGCTGTCTGAAAGACTTCCTGAGCTAGTTGAGAAAGAACAGCCGGTAACTATCAGTGGAAGCGCCATAATTACCGCTTTGAAACAGTTATTAAAGCCGCCTGAAATGGAATACATAATTTATTATCTCCTGCATAAAAATAAGTTGTATTGAGCG
>JBAQYH010000546.1:0-5118 GCA_049299935.1 Methylobacter sp.
GGAAAAACACCCGTAGACAAATACCGGTCGCCCCTATCGCAGATTATCGCCACAATCACCGCATTCTCGACTTCTTCCGACAAGCTCAACGCCGCATGGACAGCGCCGCCGGATGAAATACCGGCAAAAATGCCTTCTTGGGCGGCCAAAGCGCGGGTGACGTTTTCTGCTGAAAGCTGATCAACATCGATAATCCGATCAACACGATCAGCCATATAGATCTTCGGCAAGTATTCCTTGGGCCAGCGTCTGATGCCGGGAATTTTAGACTCGCCTTCCGGCTGTACGCCGATCACCTGAATATCGGTGTTTTGTTCCTTCAGGAATTTTGAAGTGCCCATAATGGTGCCGGTCGTGCCCATGGAGCTGACAAAATGGGTTATTTTGCCCTGCGTATCGCGCCAGATTTCAGGGCCGGTGCCTTCATAATGAGCGCGCGGATTATCGGGATTGGAAAACTGGTCCAACACCCTGCCCTGGCCTGCCGCTTCCATTTCCTTGGCCAAATCAATCGCTGCCTCCATGCTGCCTGCGGCAGGCGTCAGGATGATCTCGGCGCCATACGCTTTCATCGAAGCCCTGCGCTCTTCGCTCATGTTGTCAGGCATGATCAAGGTCATTTTATAGCCTTTGATCGCCGCCGCCATCGCCAACGCAATGCCGGTGTTGCCGCTGGTCGCTTCAATCAAGCGGTCGCCGGGTTTGATCTCGCCTCTTAATTCAGCATGTTTAATCATGCTCAGCGCCGGGCGGTCTTTGACCGAACCGGCCGGATTATTGCCTTCAAGCTTGACCAGGATAGTGTTGCTGGTGTTGCCGGGCAAACGTTGCAACCTGACCAGGGGCGTGTTGCCGACGAAAGATTCAATGGTTGGGAAAGTCATGATAGTCATAGCACTCGATTATGGGTGAAGAGTAATTTTCAATGGAACACGGATGAGACGGATTAAACGGATAAACACGGATAAAAGAAAATAAAATCCGTTTAAATCCGTCTCATCTGCGTCATCCGTGTTCTATTTAGCCTTCTTATTTATGAAAATGATCCGTTGGGCATTGGCCGTTTCTGAGACTGATAATCGGCCAGTTGGCGGCACTCGCAAATTCGCTCAATTTTTCATCGGGATCGACGGCAACGGGATTATCTACCAGCTTAAGCAGCGGCAGGTCGTTGTGGGAATCGCTGTAAAACCAGCTGTCCTGCATGGTTTCGGTCGAGTTTTCCAGCCATGCTTCCAGCAGCTTGACTTTGCCATCCCGAAAACAAGGGATGCCGTTAAATCCGCCGGTATAGCGTCCGCCGATAAATTCCGGCGTGGTCGCCAGCAGATTTTCAATGCCGTACAGCCGGACTATCGGCTCGGTCACAAAACGGTTGGTTGCGGTGATGACCAGCAAGGTATCGCCCCGTGCTTTATGTTTGTCGATCAGCTGTTGCGCGGGCTTTAACATCAGAGGTTTGATAGCCTCTTCTATGAACTGCGACCGCCATTGATAGAGCTGCTCGGGGTCATTATCTGCCAAGGGTTGCAGCGAGAAGCGGAGGAACTCGACAATATCCAGCGTGCCTTGTTTGTAGTCATCGTAGAATTTGGCGTTGGCGCTTTCGTAATGATTTTTATCGACGATGCCCTGATCGACAAGAAACTGCCCCCACAAGTAGTCGCTGTCATCGGCAATCAGGGTATTGTCTAAATCAAAAATCGCTAAGCTCACGGTTAAACCTGTCTTGAGTAATTAAAAAGAGCTATGCGCTATGGCATCTGCACTTTATTTATGGAACAATGCAGTCATTAATTTAAATTACTGACCTATCTTTAATAATTTTACCATCAGCAAGATTAAAGAACTAGGAAAGGTAAAAACACAGGTTTTAACATGATTGACTCTAAAGGATACCGGCCCAATGTCGGGATCATCCTTTGCAATGACGAGGGTCGCGTGTTTTGGGCAAAACGAATGGGTGTAAACTCATGGCAATTCCCGCAAGGCGGGATAAATCCGAATGAAGACCCAGAAGCCGCGATGTATCGGGAGTTGTGCGAAGAAACGGGACTGCAGGAGCAGCACGTCGAGGTACTTGGCCGCACGCGCTATTGGCTGAGATACCAGTTGCCTGAGCGCTATATCCGCAAGAATTCCCTACCCTTATGCATAGGCCAAAAGCAAATCTGGTATATGCTGCGCTTGATCACGCATGAATCCAATGTGCGTTTCGATCTGTGCCCCAAACCGGAATTCGATGACTGGCGCTGGGTGGATTATTGGGAGCCGCTTAAAGACGTGGTGTACTTTAAGCGCAAGGTTTACCAAAAAGCGATGAGCGAGTTAGGCGCCATTCTGACCGCCGACACTGTCCCGGTTAATGCGGCGGGGTATTTGGCTAAGGAAGTTGAAAATGCAAGAGGCAAAAGGCGCAAGAAATAAGAGGCCTTAATAGCCATGTGCATCGGGTTGCAATTCGGTCAACGGCTCCGGCAAACGGACAACCTCAGATCCAACCCGCCCGTCAACATACAGCTCTATTAATCGATAACCCGGAGCCGTATCGTCCACACTAAATTCGCTGGTTTCAGGTGTAAATTGAAAGCAGGTTGAAGGCGTGCCCAATACCCGAAGTCTTGTTGTCTGTATATCCAGGACTTGATGGATATGACCGGTAGTTATGACTTTCACTTGCGGGTATTTGTCGACTACCGCCAAAAATTCCCGGCTGTTTTCTATGATCATGGTATCCATCCAGGGACTTTTAGTCTCCAGACAATGATGATGGATTGCGATAAGCGCATGGCGATCCGGGTTTTCGCTTAAGCAGTGCTCAAGAAAATCCAATTCCTCATCAGACAGACGACCGCCGGGTTCTCCAGGTATCTGGCTGTTCAGGCTAATTAGCTGCCAGTTATCCAGTAAAACCTGTTTACGGCAGTTAATCCTGCCGGTATTAAACACCTGCTGCATCAACTCAAAATCATCATGATTGCCGGGCAGGCAGACGCAGGGTATTCGATAAGCTTCCAGGGCGGTAAAGATGCGCCGGTAGCTTGCAAGGCAAGGTTCCTGAGTCAAATCGCCGGTCAGCAGAATCAAATCGAAATGAGTTTTTTCAACATCGGCCTGTCGTGAGCGAAGCCGAACGGCCTGTTCAAGACAGGCGTGGAAATAATGCTCGGTATTAATGCCCAGCATTTTATCTTCCGGAGCCGCCAGGATATGCAAATCAGTGAGTTGCAGGATTGATATACAGGCGTCTTTACTGATCATAAGAAGAGGCTATGCGATGTCTTTACAAAGGACTTTGGAGTTTCTTTGCGGGTTATAGAGCGCTTTGAGCTGGTCGGGAAGATCGCTAATCGATGACGATAAAAATCCCCGTTCAATAAACCAGTGCATGGTTTGCGTCGATAACACGAATAACTTTTTAAGCCTGAGCTCTCCCGCCCTGCGGTAAACGTACTCAAGCATGCGATTGCCCCTGGCCGAACCTTGGTAATCAGGATGTACGGCAAGGCAGGCAATCGCGCCGAACCGGCCTTGTACATCCGGGTGCAATGCAGTGCAGCCGATGATCAAGCCGTCGCGTTCGATAACAATATAGTCGGCGATTTCCATCTCGATTTTTTCCCTGGAGCGTTTGGCCAGCTTGCCTTGTTGCTCCAGCGGCTTGATCAACTCCAGAATGCCGCCGATGTCGTTCAGTGTCGCCGGGCGCAATTCTTCAAAAGCCGTCGAGCTGATCAACGTGCCGATGCCGTCACGGCTGAATAATTCAAGCAACAGCGCACCGTCGATAGTTCTGTCAATCAAATGCACGCGGTCGATGCCGGACTGGCAGCTTTGCATCGCGGCTTTGAGCGGCAAACTGATATTGGTGGATATTTCAGGATGCTGTTGCAAGAAAGCGTCGGCTTCGGCAGTGGTCATTTGCTGGATTTGTTCGCCGTCATCGGGATTGCAGCAACCTTGTTCGGTTAATAAAACCAGCTTTTCCGCTTTTAGCGCAATCGAAACCGCCGTGGCGACCTGTTCGGCCGACAGATTGAAGACTTCGCCGCTCGGCGAATAACCGATCGGCGAGATCAACACGACATTATCCTGGTCGAGTTGCTGATGAATAGCCGCGCTGTCGATACGGCGGACTTCGCCGGTATGGCAGTAATCAATGCCGTCAATCACGCCTATCGGTTTGGCGATCACAAAATTGCCCGAGGCCACCTTGATTTTCGCTCCCGCCATCGGCGAGTTAGCCAGCCCCATCGATAACAGCGCTTCAATTTCCACGCGGACCAATCCGGCGGCTTCCTTGACGCATTGCAGCGCCACATCGTCGGTAATACGCAGGTTATTGTGGAAGCAGGCGGGAACGTCCAGCTTGGCGAGGCGCTGGTCAATTTGCGGGCGTATGCCGTGAACCAAAACCAGGCGGATACCTAAACTGTTCAGCAACGCGAAATCGTGGACGTGATGATCGAAATCATCAGCCAACACCGCTTCGCCGCCGAATGAAATAACAAAGGTTTTGTTGCGATGCGCGTGGATGTAAGGGGATGAGTCCCTAAACCAGCTGACGAAGGATTTTTGTGATTCCATGGTTTGTTAGGCAAGAATGTTATTGGCTGGTTGCCAAATCAGAGCACCCAAAGTTAATCACCATAATGATAACGGCATTGGGCAATGATAACTTTTTTGCCGCTCACCGAATAAATAAGCCAGTGCTCATCATCAATACGGCGTGACCACAATCCAGTTAATTCGTGGCGCAAGGGTTCGGGTTTGCCGACGCCATCGAATGGGTCGCGTTGAATATCCCTGATTAGCTGATTGATACGCTTAATCTTGGTCTTGTCGGTCTGCTGCCAAAACAGGTAGTCCTCCCATCCCTGCTGCTCGAAACTAATCATCGGGCAGCAATTCCCGTTCTTCAATGCAGCATCCCGCACGGATGTTGTCCGCCGCCGCCAGCAGTCTTCGGGCATTGGCCGGTTCTTGTAAAAGATAAGCTGTTTCGCTTTCGCCCCGGCGCTTGGTTTCCAAAAACTCCATGAAATCCAGAATTTCCCGCGCCTCAACTTCGGGCAATGTCTTTGCTTTTTGGTAAATTAATTCCGCAGTATTCATTAT
>JBAQYH010000547.1:0-7018 GCA_049299935.1 Methylobacter sp.
GACTTAGACTATTTATTGGCAAAACTGGCCGATTTTAAGCAATAGCATTGTAGGTGCCATTATCTGTGGCCTTCCGGTCGAGCGCAATATTAGGCCAAATGAAGACCTTCGTGAATCATAAAGAACGGGGTTATAACCCCGTTCCGTTTGGAAGCGCGCCGTTTTCGGTGTTGTCGGCATGCGAAAATCCGCAAATGTCGCGCAAGTATCACCGGGCTAAGGTTGCATCAAGATACAGAGCTAAATACAGCGAATGCGTCAAGCCGGGAACCGGAACGTCCCAAAAAACCGCCTACTTTCAGGTTGGTGAGGGAAAATGCAGAACCGCCACTTCCACCGTAAGGACCGTACTTATTGCCTAAATTTGTGGTGAATGTCAATTGATCGGTCCTACTACCGGATCTTCCATCAACACGAGTGATGTATTCACCGGTTGCGAGTGTTATGGTGCTCAAACTACCGCCGCCCCCACCATGTTTGGTGCCTGTGAATGTCCCGCCTCCTTGTTTGCTCCAGGTCGCCTGAATGGCGTCTACCTCAGAACCGGACCAGATGCTGATTTGTGTAATTTGGGTAGTTTGGGTCAGATCATCGCTAAATGCGCTTCCGCCAGTGCCGCCATATTGCTGGGACGGTGTGTAGGGACAAGCAAAAGCTATTCCGGCAATGCCTAGCGAGATAACAAGGGCGAGGGCGCAATTGAGCATTTTTTTTGTAATAATCATCTTTGAGTATCCTTTATAAAATATAAAAAGGCCTAACTATAGGTCCTTAGGGAAAGTATGCAGGCCTAAAGTCGGCGTTGCCGCTAATTTAAACGACGGCTCAATTTTTACATACCGAGTAGGCGCTGTATGTCGGTCAAAGCTGATTTTTCCCAAGCTTTGGATGATTTTTTGTAAGCCGTTAGCTTGTAGTGAGGGGGATTATGGAAGTATCGCAGGCATTTTCGATTCCGCCGGTATTCGTAAAGTCCGCAAACGGTACGTAGCCCAGTGCGTACCTCTTAGAGCCGGACGGGAGTTGGGTGCCCCATTCGAAATGATAAGTGAAGTCGCTAAGTTCCGGCATCGCAAAACGAAAGGGGCGGGGAGGGAAGCAATGCGGACAAACGCATAAAGCTTAAGACGCCGCTAAAATCGCCCGAAAAGCGAAGCCAGTGACTATCGGTTATATCGTCAACGGGCGATTGAGTTCAGTGCTCCACTTGGCGGGGTCGGGATCGGTCTCGGGGCCTGACGTATAACATTCCCACAGACTGTCTTGTACACTGAACCCATTGGCTTCAATCCATGCGCAAAACTCGCCCCAGGCCGCGCCAAGTCCTTCGTAGCCGCCATGATAAATGGTGCGGACGACTTTAGCGGCGGGCAGTTTGCTCGGTTTCACTCGGCCATTGGGTGTGATGGGCCTATTTACCGGGAAACCTACCTCAAAATCGAAAATATCGGATGGCCTTTTCAGGTGGTAAGAAAAGCACGGTCCAACGGGAGCGATTCCTTGGGCTGCAAGGGTAGACAGCACTTCGGCAATGGCTGAACCCATGACATTAGCGATTTCAGCGCGGGGAACGGTTAAATGGATAACTGCGGTGAGTTGTTCGTTTGTTTGAATGACTTCTGGATTATCAAG
This sequence comes from Methylobacter sp., assembly GCA_049299935.1. Classification (GTDB taxonomy): domain Bacteria; phylum Pseudomonadota; class Gammaproteobacteria; order Methylococcales; family Methylomonadaceae; genus Methylobacter_A. The sequence continues at coordinate 1,633 of JBAQYH010000547.1, forward strand.
CATGTCGCCTCCAATTGGATGTAGCTTAACGTTAAATTGAGGGCGAGCTTTAGCGCGTCCCTCCTGGATAATAGGTTAGTATTAACGGATGATTGCCATAATTAAAGAAAGCACAAAAAATCCCCATCCAAGGAACCAGAAGGTGTAACGTCACCCTGCGGCTCTGCCTGAGAGTCGATAGACCTTGTACTCGATACGTTCCGGGAGCTTATCCGGCAATTCCGGGTTAATCTCGAACACGCTCTCAACATGGGCCAAATCGATCTCGTAAGCCTCCGAGTATAATGTTTTGATCTCTTCGGCAACGCCAAAGGCTTGGCATGAGCCCTGTTTTTCTTCCGCATCCTCCGCGGTCAGCAGGAAAACCTTGGCGGTTTTTGCAACAATCAATCTCAAATGGGCGATATAGCGGCAACGGATGTCTTCCGGCAGAGCGGTAAGCGCTGCCCGGTCATAGACCATATCAACCGGCCCCAGATCGCTCCCAGTCAATGAGAAGTAATCGCCGCATAAAATACTGAGTCTCCCGTGTTCCCACAGCGTAAATTTACCAACTTGCCGCCGCACAGGCTTCAGGCGGTTCTCCCGGAAAAAAGCCCGCACCGCAATAGGACTCAACTCAACACCGATGACTTCATGTCCCTGCTTGGCAAGCCAGATCATGTCCAGACTCTTGCCGCAGAGCGGCACAAACACTCGGCTGCCTTTTACCGGATCAAGACTGGGCCAAAATCGGGTCAGAAGTTGATTCACCGTTCGTTGGTGAAAATCGGTTCGTCGGTCACGCCAGAACTGCAACCAAAGAACATTGTCACGGCCGGTCATGACGGCTCCAGCGCCAGTGATTGGGTAAAGGTCAGAAAACGCCCCTTAAACGGATCACCGTTTTCCATGAAACGATCGGCACGTCGAGAAGTAAAACCGTAACCGAGCTCAGCCATTTCCCGGCAAAAACCGACACGGTTGCCGCGATCCGGGTCAACGATAATGATCTCGGCAGACGGCTCGGCATGACGGTCGATGAAACCGGCAAGCTGGCCGGGCTGTTGCCGTTCATAAAGGACATCGCTGCCGATAATCAAGTCAAACTGCCCCAGCTCGGGATTATTTATCTCCCAGTTTCCAGCGTGATATTTCAGCGGCCCCAGATTGTTCAGCAGCAGGTTCTCCTTCAAAAAAGCCTGACTCAAAGGGTGCCAATCGCTGACGGTCATGTCCCCCGCACGGCGATGGATGACCAGGCTTGCCAGGGCTAGACCGGCGCCGATTTCCAGAATGCGTTTCCCGGTCAGGTCAATAGTGTGCATAGCCAAAGCCAGTACCTGCGCTGACGGCCATAAATGGCCGAATAACGGCCAACTGGCGGGTGAGATACCGGCAAGCTCCGCTTCGCCTAGCGGATCGGAATATTGCTGGAGATTTAATAAAGAACGGATCATATAGTCCGTACCGCCAACAGTGACGGTCTCGTACTTGACATGGTACTCGGGCATAGGGATTTCTTCTCATCGGGAAGGGGTTGTACGTCAGGAAAATGTTCTGATCGAACGGGCACAACACTTCGTGAGAAGAGGTATACAGGCCGAAAATGGCACTCGCGGGGTTTACCCCGAAAGTTCGGGGTATTGAAAGAGTAACACGTCGGATAGCGGAGTGACTAAAAAATAACGGGGGTGTTTTTTGCTTTTCCTCAATTCAGATCGAGGTGTCTTATTTTGGATAGGCGGCGCCCGGCGATAAAGTTAAAACATATCCTCCGTGACATAAATCTCGTGTCCCGAAATAGCGACGCCAATTCCTTGTTGGTCGTATTTCGGCGACAGGATGTTTTTTCGATGCGGCGGGCTGTCCATCCAGCCCTGCACGGTCGATTGCGCAATTTCTTCCGGGGTTTTCCAGAGGTATTCTTTTTTTACCGCGACACCGTTTTGTTTCGTCGTAATGACCTTATCGTAAAGATGATTCATAAATATATTTTCACCGGGACCGATTGCCCAGGTATTGGAGCCTTGTGGCTTTTTCTTATTCCATCCCAGGTTTTTAGCGCGCTCGACGGGACTTTCCCCATGCAAATTCATGTGGCTGAAAAAATGATAGCTCGCCATGTCGCTGCTATGCTTGCGGGCGACGGCGGCGAGTAGCTCATCCCTATCCAATTGGGGCAATCCGTGATTTTGCCGCACCCGGTTTATCTGTTGATGAATTTGGCGTTCAAGTTCGGCAGCAGTTATCTTCGGCGGCGCGCCAGTATCGGCTGCTGCCGGATAATGGGCAAGGCCGAGGCAAAAAATGAGTATGGGTAAAATTCGTTTCATAATCTCGATACAGGAATAAATGTGTAACGTCGCGGGGCATTCGGTATTCGGGCGTGGCTCGACATTTATTGTGTTGGTGCTATTGGTAGATTCCAACTGGTCGCGGCCACCCCAAATCGGCACGGGACGGGTCACTTCAATTGTTTTTAAAACAAGTCCTATAGGGTACGCACAGCATACCCTATAGGACTTTTTTCCGCTCTAAAGAAACAATGATTTATTTCCTCATGGATCTTTTGAATTTTTTATCCAATTTGTCATTGGCATCTTGAGATAGTTGAGCAGCCCGGTTAGCTGCCGTTTCTGCGGCGCCTGCTTTTGCAGCCGCATCAGCCGCTGTAGTTTGCGCACTGGCTGAATCAGCTGATGCTTGTTTAACAGAGCTATCCAAACCGTTAACTTGCGACTGTAAATCTTCAACATCCGAATTAGTTGCGCAAGCCGTAACCAGACTGCAAGCCAGAACAACCATTGATAATTTTATTACTCTTTTCATATTATTTTTCCTTACTCGGGATTATTACGATAAAAGTTAAATAACTCTATGTTTAATATGAGTTATTCAAGTGCATTTTGCATCTCGATAACTTAACGCAAGCTTAACACAGTGGATTTTAGGATCTGATGTTACTCACGGCCCAGAACCGTCGTGAAAAAAGATAGGCCGCAGTCAGGTTCCGTGTTTGGGAATATCCGTCGGGCGTGCCGTGCGCGCCTTGGGAGCTAAGGAACATGCTTAAGCGACCATAAAGGACTGAAGGCTTCAATACTTCATGTCTTTCATGGTTTAAAAATAAAACCAGCCCACGTTATTTTATGCTCATTGCTAAGGCGCGCACGGCACGCCTTACTTACATCCGTTCCGTCGAGGTCAGGCCGCAATCGGGTTCAGAGTTCCAAGTCGCTAAGTCCGGGATGCTCCTCTGGGCGGCGGCCAAGCGGCCAGAAAAATTTACGCTCCGACTCCTTGATTGGCAGATCGTTAATACTGGCGTATCGGCGCATCATGAATCCCCGTTCATTGAATTCCCAATTTTCGTTGCCGTAAGACCGGAACCATTGGCCTGAATTATCGTGCCACTCATACGCAAAACGAACGGCAATCCGGTTCTCGGAACAAGCCCACAATTCCTTTATCAACCTATAGTCTAACTCCTTAGCCCACTTGCGCTGCAAAAACTGACGAACCTGCTCGCGTCCGACCGGAAATTCAGCGCGGTTTCGCCAGACAGTATCCTCGGTATAAACGAGGGCGACTCTGTCCGGGTCGCGGGAATTCCAGGCATCTTCTGCCATGCGAACTTTTTGCGCGGCGGTTTCTAATGTAAAGGGTGGAAGCGGTGGCTTGGTTTCCATAATTTCTCCAATAGTTATCAGCACGTAGAAATTGACATGTAGACAAATCTGTCTACGTGCGTAAGTCTATCCTTAGTGGAACGATTTGTCTACAATAGGCGCATGCAATCGACAACCCCTCTGGACATTAAAACCCTCCCTGCCCGTGAGCGCATTTTGCTTACCGCTCATGATCTTTTCTATCGAGAAGGCATACGCGCAACAGGTGTCGACCGGGTTATCAAGGAATCAGGCGTCACCAAGGTTACTTTCTATCGGCACTTTCCAAGCAAAAATCATCTCATTTATGCGTTTCTGGAATATCGCCATCAACGTTGGATGGCATGGTTCATCGATGCGTTGCAGCGTAACGGCAATACTTCCGAAGCGCTGGTTCCCGCGTTAGCCGAATGGTTCAGCAATGGCAACTTTCGCGGTTGCGCCTTTATTAACAGCGTTGTGGAATTGGGTAACCTTCTGCCCGAAGTTGTAGACATTTCCCGGCGCCACAAGCAGGATATGGTGTCAGCCATTGCAAACCTGTTGCCCCCATCAGACCAACGTGAACAGGATGCGGAGACCCTGGCCTTGGCCGTGGACGGAGCGATTATCCGGGCGCAATTCGATCCTGATCCCGATGCGGCTTTGCAAGCGCTGGAGAGAATCCTGAAGTCGATATTGGCTACGAAGAAGCGACATTAATGCGGGTGTGAATATTTTAAATGAAGACTAGGCACCCGTTGCAGAGCTTTAGTCCAATAGGAACTCACCGCCTCCTTGCCCTTTAATTTTCCTGACGGCTTACCAGCCACCTTGATGAAACAAACCGTAATGGAATCGAGGAAGGAAAGCTTACGAACACCGGGAAATAAAGCAATGGAACCTTTTTTGCCTGGATTAACGGTAAATAACGACTATTAAAAACGGCCTTTGACAGCAATACATAACAAACCGCTGTTGGTTCAGCCATTTCCGGCGCATACTTGACTTCGATACGGAAGTATCGAGCAGCGCTTTCAAGTTTGGCGCATCTCCCAGAAGCGATTGGATCGTTTGATACGCGATATAAAAAGCATAACGGTGAACCAGTCCCTTATTCCTCAAAAAATCATTTGGCATTAAAGAATACTTGGAGCTTTGGTAATGTAAGGCATTCAGCTCAATAGCGGATTCACCTGATATAAGTAATAACGCTTATTGATCAAAGAAATAAACTTCCTATCTTATAGATACTCGTACAACACCAACCGATTTTTTAGGGTTATTTAAATTAAAATAGGAAAGCGAACATGAAAAGAATAAATCTAGCGGCAATATTATTGATTCTATCTGCATTTACCAGCGCTGTTTATGCCGATATTACCCTGCAATCCAAAGAAGAAGTCGAGGGCACCTGGAAGCTGCAATCCACCAAAAACTCTTTAACCGACAAAGAATCCATCCCGAGAGAAGATACGTGGGTATTTAAAGACGGCAAAGTAACGATCTTACATATTCCGCGCGAAGGCAAGTTCTATGATCAACCGCCGGTAAATTACGAAATAGAAGACGGTAAATTAAAAATTGCCCTGGTCGGTAACAACAGATTTGACGTATTTTCTTTAGTGGAAAAAGACGACAAGAGCATGACCCTAAAAGGAAAATTCGGCGGCTATTATTACTTTACTAAAAAGTAGTCTTGGCGAGTTTAAGTTCATAGGATGCGGTGAAGACTGCATGGATGCAGGAGGTAGAGC
>JBAQYH010000548.1:0-5017 GCA_049299935.1 Methylobacter sp.
GCTAAAAACAGCAGCAATCCGGTAATGAGTTCCTTTTGCCAGACACCCATATCGATTACAAAGGCTCAGATACAGTTGACGAATCGGTCACTGAAAACCGGTAGCCAAAACCGCGCACGGTTTGGACCAGATCTTCCCTGCCGTGTTCGCCCAGAATTTTCCGTAACCTTCGGATATGCACGTCAACGGTACGTTCTTCGATGTATACGCTGCGCCCCCAGACTTGATCCAGCAATTGGGTGCGATTGAACACTTTATCGGGATGAGTCATAAAAAACTGCATTAAGCGGAACTCGGTCGGACTCACATCCAGTTGTTTATCGCCGATACTAAGCCGATGCTGTTCGGTGTCCAGAATCAGGTCGCCGAGAGTGATTTGCGCCAGATCGTTTATTTTTCCGCTACGGCGTAAAACTGCACGGATACGCGCCACTAACTCCTTAGGTGAAAAGGGTTTGGTCATGTAGTCGTCCGCGCCGATTTCCAGGCCTCGAACCTTATCCTCTTCCTCCCCTCTCGCGGTCAGCAAAATAATAGGCAGTTCCCGGTACATCGGATCTTTCTTTAGGCGTCTGGCCCATTCGACACCGCTGACACCCGGCAACATCCAATCCAGCAAAATCAAGTCAGGCAATGCGTCATCCAGGGCTTTTTGCGCGTCTTCGGCATCCGCTGCCAAAATTGACCTGAAGCCGGCCTGCTCAAGCACCATCATCAACATCCCCCTGATGGCATCTTCATCTTCAACAACGAGAATATTTAAACTAGGCATAATTAAACGGAATAATAATAAATGAAACATTTTACCAAATTACATATTACCTTTTTATGACAAAAAGGATTTGCTTATTGAGGGTGAAATTAAGACAAACCCGCAAAAAAAGCCCCGCAAAAAAATTCCAAAACTCAGCCATTACGGGTATCATTCCATCTGATTCACCCCGCCTACGTAATAATACTTATTTTTACAGATTGGGTAGTGTGACCTGACGACCTCAGCCGCAGAGCTTTCAACTATCATGATTGAAATTTTACGTCGATATTGCCTCATAGCGCTGTTGCTGGTCTTTAGCCATGCGGCTTTTGCTGATACGCCGCCCCCGGAAACTGTCGCGGATCAAGCCAAAACGGCACAAGCCTCAAAAGAAGACTCCGAACACAAAGCAACCGTCATCGAGAAATGGTGGGAATTATTATTGGATTTGCCGTTGTTTGCAGGCTCGAACAAGCACTCCGATGACACTTATAAACCGAATTTCAGCGCGCAAAGCAAATATAAAGCAACCAAATACGTGATCGGCATTCATCCCTTGCATAATCCCAAACGGCTGTTTGAAGTTTACGGCCCTATCGTCGATTTTCTTAACACAAACATACAGGAGGCGGACTTTACCCTGGAAGCCTCGCGCAATTACGAAGAATTTGACAAGAAGCTCTACAGCGGACATTTTGATTTTGCGATGCCCAATCCTTATCAAACCGTCAACGCGCTTAAACACGGCTATCGCGTGTTCGGCAAGATGGCCGATGACGATGATTTCCGCGGCATCATTCTGGTGCGTCGCGACAGCGGCATTAACACCGTCGCCGACCTCAAAGGCAAAGCCGTCTCCTATCCTGCGCCGACTGCGCTGGCTGCGACTATGATGCCACAGTATTATCTGCATACCCACGGAATCGATATTAACCGCGACATTGAAAACCGCTATGTCGGTTCGCAGGAATCCTCCATCATCAACGTGCTGCGCGGACATGTCGCGGCCGGAGCAACGTGGCCGGTGCCATGGAAAACATTCAGCAAGGAAAATCCCCAGTTGGCAAGCCAGCTCGAAGTCAAATGGCAAACCGAACCGTTGCAAAACAACGGCTGGGTGGTGCGTAAGGACCTGCCGACAGAAATAACCAATAAGTTTGCTGCACTGCTGTTTAATCTCGACCAGCATGAAAAAGGCCGGGAAATGTTGGCCCGTATTCCGGTAACCCGTTTTGAACCGGCTAATGATGACAGTTACGGGTCGGTACAGGCATTTATTGCGGCCTTTATCAAAACAGTGCGGCCTTTAGAATAAATAAACAAATGACAACTGCTCGCAATCAAGGCAAACTGAAATTCGCTATTTTTAGCGGCTCCATTCGGCAACAATTGGCGTGGTCATTTGGCGGCGTTGCGCTGATCATGATGATAGGACTTGCCGGCCTGTTATTCGAGCGGCAACGTAATTTTCTTTATAGCGCCGCGATGCAGCAGAGCCAATCGCTCACTACCTCGCTAGCCAGCAGTAGCACATCATGGGTGTTAGCCAACGATATTGCCGGATTAAAAGAAGTGTTGCAGGGCTTTGCCGGCTTACCCGACCTCGAACGCGCCTATATTTTATCGTTACGCGGCGAAGTGTTGAGTTCTACGCAGCCTGACGAGGCAGGGTTATTCGTCACCGACGCGCAAAACCAGAAACTGCTGAGTTCCCCGCCAAAAACTCAAGTGCTGCTTGCCAATACCCGTCAAATTGATGTTGCCGCACCCGTAATGGCCGGACAACGCCATGTCGGATGGGCGCGGGTAGAAATGAGCATGAACGGGGTCAATGCCAATCTTCGCTCCGTCGTGATTATGGGCGTCAATTTTATAGTGCTTGCGGCGTTGACCGTAGTATCGGCCGCGATACTGCTGGCGCGCAGGCTCACGAGAAGATTACATCACTTGATGCGGGTAGCCGCCGAGGTCGAGGCGGGACGCCACGATGTGCGGGCGAGCATTTCCGGCAAGGATGAAGTCGGAGTACTGGCGCACGGTTTTAATCAAATGCTGGATGTTCTGTCCAATTCCGAACGCCAGCGAGAGCGGATTAACCACCTGTATGTGGCGTGGACCCAAAGCGTCGATGTTATTGTGCGCGAGTCGGACGAAGTTAAGTTATTGGCCGAGGTATGCCGGATCATCGTTAATCATGTTTCCTTTAAACTGGTCTGGGTGGGCATGACCGATCCGAACGGCTGGGTTCGTTCAGTCGCCAGCAGCCATCCCGATTCTACCTACCTTAAAAATATCAAAGTCTCGACGGATGAGGCATTGCCGGAAGGACACGGGCCGATGGGAGCGGCAATCCGGGAAGCTAAGCCGAAAATTTTCAATAATTTTCTCCATGAACCCAGTACGCAGCCCTGGCAGCCCATGGCCGCTGATGAAAACATTCACGCGGCGGCGGCATTTCCACTTATGCGTGGCGGCCGCTGTATCGGCGCTATTGCCGTCTACTCTGCCGAACAAGACTACTTTACCCCCGACCTGATTGACCTGATGCGTGGACTGACTGACGATCTTTCCTATGCACTGGACAATTTCGACCGCGAGAAGCAGCGGCTCAAAGCCGAGCATGAGCTGCGCATTGCGGCGGCGGCGTTTGAATCCCAGGAAGGCATACTTGTTACCGATTCCGACAACAAAATCTTGCGGGTCAACAAGTCGTTCACCGAACTAACCGGTTACAGTGCTGACGAGGTCATCGGCAAAACCGCCAGCATACTCAAATCCGATCGGCAGGACCGCGAATTCTATGCGGACATGTGGAAATGCATCAATCGCGATAAATACTGGCAAGGCGAAATATGGAATAAAAGAAAAAATGGCGAGGTCTTTCCTGAATGGCTGTGCATAACCGCTATTACCAATCCTGAAGGATCGGTTACCAACTATGTCGGCACATTCACCGACATTAGCCAGCGCAAGGCCGATGAAGAGCGCATCAAAGATCTGGCTTACTACGACTCCCTGACCAAACTGCCCAACCGCACGTTACTGTTTGACCGGCTCAATCTGGCGCTTAACATCAGCAATCGTAACAGGACCCACGGTGCGTTGATGTTCCTGGATCTTGATAATTTCAAAACGCTTAACGATACCCTGGGGCATGACCGGGGCGATCAATTGCTGATCGAAGTGGGACGGCGATTGCAAAGCTGTGTACGGGACGTTGACACCGTCGCCAGGCTGGGCGGCGACGAGTTTGTGATCATGCTGGAATCGCTTGATGAACAGGAGATTGAGGCTGCCATCCAGGCCCATACAATTGCCGAAAAAATCCGCTGCAATCTGGCCGAATTCTACCTGTTGAAAACCAATGGCGATCACGTCGGATCCCTGCCGGCTGCGACACTTCTGAGCGCCATGGATGGAGGAAATAAACACCAGCCTTTTATCGAACACTATTCCACAGGCAGCATCGGCTTTGTATTGTTCATGGGGCACGAAACCAGCAGCGAAGAACTGCTTAAACGCGCCGACCTGGCCATGTATCAGGCCAAACAAGCAGGGCGGAATGTGATACGCGCTTTTGTGCCTGAAATGCAGGAGAGCTTAAATTTGCGAGCATCGTTGGAAACCGATTTGCGCAATGCACTGGACCGCAACGAATTAAGTTTACATTACCAGATACAGGTCGATGTAGAAGGACAGCCGGTGGGTGCGGAAGCGCTGATACGCTGGAATCAGGCCGAGCACGGCATGATTTCTCCAGTCGAATTTATCCCGCTGGCCGAAGAAACGGGCCTGATTCTGCCTATCGGTCATTGGATTTTGAGACAAGGCTGCGAAACCTTGGTTGACTGGACAAAATACCCTGAAACCCGCGGGCTGAAATTGGCGGTCAATATCAGCAGCCGGCAGCTCAGCCAAGCGGATTTTGTCGAGCAAGTGCGCACGATATTAGCGGAAACCGGCGCCAACCCTGCCCTGCTCAAATTGGAAATTACCGAGTCCGTGATTCTGGATAATGTGGAAGACACCATTGCTAAAATGCACGCTATCAGGGATTTGGGGGTCAACTTTTCGATGGATGATTTCGGCACCGGTTATTCCTCGCTGTCTTATCTGCAAAAATTACCCTTGGAGCAGCTGAAAATCGACCAATCATTCGTCAGGAACATGGCTTTTAACAACCATGACTCAGCCATTATCCGAACCATTTTGGCACTGGGAAAAAATCTTGACCTTAACGTCATTGCCGAAGGGGTGGAAACG
>JBAQYH010000549.1:0-2988 GCA_049299935.1 Methylobacter sp.
GCGCTACAGGAAAAATTATCCCTGCCGGTTGACAAAAACATTCCGGTGTTCGGGCTTATCAGCCGCTTGGTAGAACAAAAAGGCATCGACCTGATATTGGACTGCCTCCCCGAGATGCTGGCCCAACCGCTGCAATTCGTATTGCTCGGCAGCGGCAACAAGAGTTTTGAACAGCGTCTGCATAATTTTGCCGAAGACCATCCCGATAAAATATCGATCACCATCGGTTATGACGAAAAGCTGGCGCACCTGATTGAAGCGGGCGCGGATATTTTCCTGATGCCGTCGCGCTTTGAACCCTGCGGCTTAAACCAGATATACAGCCAACGTTACGGTACCATCCCCATCGTCAGAAAAACCGGCGGCTTGGCCGATACCGTCGTCGATACCGTCCCGGAAACGCTGAGCAATAACACCGCGACAGGCCTTGTTTTCAATGAAGCAAGCCCCGGTGCATTGATGGAAGCCATTAAACGCTCGCTTATCTTATACAGCCATTCTAAAACCTGGAAACAGTTACAAACCAATGGCATGCAAAAAGACTACTCCTGGAGCAAAAGCGCCCAACAATACATGACCTTGTACAGTCATCTGTAGTGCAGTATGGCCTGGGATTACGCTAGCCTTGTATGCTCAAAAACGAATCGCCGGAACAAGTTACCTGCCCAATAAACGAATTGGATATGACGCAAAATCACGATCTCGAAGACCTCAAGAAAATCGCGCAAGATATTCTTGACCCTAAAAAAACGTTGGCGGACTTGATTCCGCGTATCGGCGATTTAAGAGCCTTGCTTGAGCAGCGCACACTCTTGAAACTTGAGCCGGTGGTGAATCTGGGCGAGGGGCGAACCATGCTCGATAGCGGCATGGCCGTTTCTCCGCTGATGGCGGCCTTATGTGCGCGGGAAGTATTTCGTAGCGCCGCTTTCATCAAGGGAGCCGGGGAAGCGGTGCAGGATGCGGCACGCGAAGACCGGCCCGTGCGGGTCCTGTATGCCGGCTGCGGCCCCTTTGCGTTGTTGGCGCTGCCCTTGATGGCGGTGTTTTCAGAGCGGCAAGTGCAGTTTACGCTGATCGATATTCATCCGGAGTCCTTGCATTGCGCACAACACTTGATCGATGGATTCGGCTTTTCCAGCCACGTAATCGAGTATGTGCGCGCGGACGCGACCCGTTATCAAATCCCGCCCAACTCAACGCCCGATGTGATTGTCAGCGAGACCATGAACGTCTGTTTGGGCAAGGAGCCGCAAGTATCAATTGCGAGACACTTGCTGGCGCAGGCACCGGAGGCGTTGATGGTGCCGGAAGCCGTCAGCGTTGAGGCCTGTTTGCTGGACCCGTCTAAGGAACATGCGCCGGTTGATTCGACCCAGGAAGGCAAGTTTGTTGAGCCGGTACGGGATAGGGTTTACCTGGGCAAAATCTTTGAGCTGGATGCGCAAAATGTCAGGCACTGGGCTAACATAACAGAGGACAGGTTGCCTGCCGCAACCATCACAATCCCGGCTGCGCTGCCGAAACATTACCAGGCGCGGCTCTTGACCAGAATCGTGGTTTATAATCAAACCTGCCTGCAAGATTACGACAGCAGCCTGAACCTGCCGCAACGTCTGCCCGGAAAACCAGCGCTCGCGGGCGGCGAAACCTTACAGTTCCATTATAAGCTGGGGATGTATCCCGGCCTGGATTATGAAATCTCCTACTCTTAAATACGTCAATTAAACAAGGCAGAACTTATCCATAACAGCGCAGCGGGTAAAAAACGCGATGGGCAGCGTTGCCCGGCAACTGCCCCATGCGCCGCCTGGGACGCCAACTTTTGGCGCTCTACCTTCTACCGAACCGGCAACATCAGCAAACACATCAATGACATTTAAATCAACCCGCAACGGATTCATTATCGCCGTCAGCGTTATTGGCCTGTTACACACATTTTTTGCAATCAGCCTAGGGTGGCTGGCATTGCCATGCGCAGTTTATCTGGCATTAATCATTTACGGCTCGGCAATCATTCAATCCAACTTTCATGCCCCAGCCTATTGCCATGCGAATATCTCGGAAAAAGAAATTGCCCTGTCGTTTGACGACGGGCCAAACCGGGAATACACCCCGCAGGTGCTGTCAACATTAGCGCAGCACAATGCATCGGCAACTTTTTTTGTGATCGGAAAAAACATTCCGGGCAATGAAAGCGTCTTAAAACAAATCGATGCAGACGGACACAGCATTGGCAACCACAGCTACACGCATTCTTTCTTTGTGGATTTTAAAAGCATGCAAGGTTTTAAGGATGAACTCAACCGGACCGCCGAGAGCGTCTTTAAAGTCATCGGCAAACGTCCGAAACTATTCCGGCCGCCCTATGGAGTCACCACGCCCCATCTTGCAAAAGCCTCAAACGTATTGGATTACAGCCTTATCGGCTGGACCATCCGCTCGCTCGACACCACAGCCGACACAGCACAAACCATAACCCGCCGCGTGCAAACCCAAATAAAGCCGGGCGCTATTATTTTGTTCCATGATACTTCGGACAAAACCATCCAGGTGCTAAGACAAACGCTTAATTTTGCGAAAGAAAACGGCTATAAAATTGTCAGTGTGGACCAGCTTTTGAAGATTGAAGCTTATGAGGTTCAATAATACACCCTGAACGACCGTTGTATTTGCTCGAACTCATACAGATAAGGCTTTGCCACTTCGTAATTGGCGGCCACGACCAGTAAATCATGGGAGAACACCGAGGTGTTGTACCAGTTAAAACTCCCTTCAATGACAATGTACTCGTCGATAATGCAATATTTGGAATGGATCGGGGAATAAGGCACCGGATGGTCGTCTTGCCCGTAAACCAGGCCTACCGCAATACCGGCATGCTTTAACCGGTCTACGGTCGGCAGCAACGGGCGATTCAGTTCATCAGGCATCGACCGCTCTATGCCGATGCGGCCCTGTCTGGCCAGATGCCCGTTAAGCAGGATA
>JBAQYH010000550.1:0-12080 GCA_049299935.1 Methylobacter sp.
GATGTATTTTGCAGTGCCTGATGAGCAACCTAAAGTCTCCACAGAAGAGGCGGTGCAATTAAAGCCGGGTGCGATACAGGTTTGTGTGATGTTCTTGCTGACTATTGTTACGGCGGTAAGCTTTAAACAAGCCCTGCATTTGCCACCGTTTATGGGTATGATGGTCGGGCTTTCTGCGTTGATGCTTTACGGCTATCGCTTAAAAACAGTTTATCGAGTTGAAGGCGATGACGCATTTGATATTTTTGATAAAGTGCGTCATGCGGAATGGGATACCTTACTGTTCTTCTTCGGTGTCGTGTTTGCTGTCGGCGGCTTAGGCTATATCGGTTATCTTGAGTTGCTGTCCGGTGCTATGTACGATGGCTTGGGTGCGACAACTGCGAATATTTTAGTGGGGGTGATTTCGGCGATTGTTGATAACATTCCTGTTATGTTTGCGGTGTTGAACATGAACCTGGATATGGATCTGTATCAGTGGTTGTTGGTGACGTTAACTGCCGGTGTTGGTGGGTCGTTATTGTCGGTTGGTTCTGCTGCCGGGGTGGCTTTAATGGGGCAGTCTGATCACAAATATACTTTCTTCAGTCATTTGAAATGGACGCCTGCAATTGCCGGCGGTTACGTAGCGAGTCTTGTTGTTCACTATATGATTAATGGTTGATATGGTTAAAGTGCCGCACTGTCGTCAGTGCGGCGCTGTTGTTTGGTAAGGCCGATGATTACGGATTGGAGTTCGGCCTTTTCCATTTGTGTTTAGCTCAGTAGGCTGAGCATGATGCTTCCTGATTTTTCCTCAGTACAACTTCTGATTGTTCTTTTACTGTCTGCTGCGTTAAAAAATAATGGCGTAGTGCTGTCTATTAGACGTTATCGCAAAAGATATTTGTGCGCCGACGTTAAGTTTTACGCAAGCGTATAATGTTTAGATACCCCTATCACAATGAAGTATGAGTTCTAGAGATGTTCTGTGACTAATAATACCAGTATTAAGCAGGTGCTCCTTAATAAGCATATGCTGATTTGCATCTTCACAGGTTTCAGCTCGGGTTTGCCTCTGTATATTCTAATCGGACTGCTGCCGGCATGGCTGCGGTCTGAAGGCGTGGATTTAAAAGTCATAGGCTTATTCGCACTGATTCAATTACCGTTTACCTGGAAATTTCTTTGGGCGCCGCTGTTTGATCGCTACATTCCACCGCTTGGACGGCGGCGGGGCTGGCTGTTTATTATGCAAATGGCATTGCTGTTATCCATTCCTGCATTTGGCGCGCTGCATCCTGAGTTGGATTTATGGGCAATTGCCTATCTTGCAGTTGTGGTGGCATTTTTCAGTGCATCGCAAGATGTTGTATTGGATGCTTATCGGCGTGAATTGTTGCTGGATGCCGAGTTGGGTCTAGGTAACTCTGTCCATGTTAATGCATACAAGATTGCGAGCTTGATACCGGGGTCTTTGTCACTTATTCTGGCTGACCACTTGCCATGGAGCAGTGTGTTTTTTATCACCGCTTTATTCATGTTGCTGGGTATTGCAATGACGCTGTTTGTGAGTGAGCCGGCGCTTAAAAATGGCGCGCCCAAAACACTCAGGGCTGCTGTGGTTGAGCCCTTTCAAGAATTCATCAATCGCAATGGTTTAAAATCGGCGGGGCTGATACTCGGTTTTATCTTTTTTTATAAGCTGGGCGATAGCATGGCCACCGCGCTTGCTACGCCGTTTTACCTCGATCTGGGGTTTAGTAAAACCGAGATTGGGCTCATCGCCAAAAACGCCGGCTTGTGGCCGAGTGTTGCGGGCGGATTGCTCGGTGGCATTTGGATGATCAAGCTCGGTATTAACCGATCCCTGTGGCTTTTTGGGTTGGTGCAGATGGTGGCTATTTTGGGCTTCGCGTGGCTTGCGACAGTGGGCCACAGCTTGCTGTGGCTGGGTATGGTTATCGGCATTGAGGCCTTGGGGGTAGGGTTGGGCACGGCGGCCTTTGTCGCCTTTATCGCACATACTACGCATCCGCTTTACACTGCTACCCAATTTGCTTTGTTCACAAGTCTGGCTGCCGTGCCGCGCACCGTTGCCAATGCGGCTACAGGTTATTTGGTTGACTGGTTCGGGTGGATGACGTTTTTCCTGTTTTGCTTTGTTATTGCGATCCCGGGTATGTTGCTTTTGCTGAAGGTTGCTCCGTGGAATGGCCGGCAGAAGCTTGAGCGTGCGTGATAGGTGTGCCCTGAGTGAGTAATTTTCAGCGTTTCCTGAGGAAAAATTAAGTGACTCCGCCGTATTCGTAGCTGAATAGTGTGTCGAGCAATGTCAGTTTACAAGTCGTAATCCATAATAAGTGGGGCGTGATCGGAGAAGCGCTCATTCTTAATGGATGGATGCTGCTGTTACTTTGTCCTTGGTTGAATCAATGCGCTAGCCGACGTTTTTTGTCCGCGATTGCCCTCTGTTTGACTACCAAGTGTATTTTCGGCTTCTTGATTAATAAGCCTGAGCGCGTCTATCCATTGTTCATGAGCAAATAATTGGTCTAGCCAAGCTCTTTCTTTGGGTAAAAAAACCGAGTTCTTTTGATTTCCACGCCAGTTTTTTAGGTCAATTTTCTTGTGGACAATGTTCCAGTCGCGGCAGGTTATGTAGTCTCGGTCGTTTAGTGAACTTCTCCAAGAATTTAAATTTGAAAGCTTGTCTGTCGTCTCCAGGTGAGTCTGATGATAAATAAAGCGAGATAACGCTTAAATTGCCAAATTGAGCCTCGATAAAAGCGGCCTTCGGCATCGACATCTTGCCGGCCTATGCTACTAATAAATTTATCAGGCTGTTTTTTGCAATATAAAGCCGCTCCGCTATGGTCTTTTTTCGCATCATGGTAGAAGCAGTGATAATTTGTGGGGCAAAAGAGATCGGGAATTAGTTGATGTAGTTGAGCTTTTGTTTCTTGTATGCAGATAATTTCGGTGTTTTGTAGCTGCATCCACGTGAAGAAATCTTTGCGTTCAGCAGAGCGGATACCATTTGCATTAAAGTAATAATGCGCATAAATATAAATTGAGTTGCTAACCTTCAATGAAAAACGTATTATACGAAGTTCTTCAATAAAGTATGTGGCCCGTTTTGGGTAATGTGAAAGTAATATGAAACCAGAAATTCATCCAGAATATAAGCAAATTACTGTGACTTGCGGTTGCGGTAACAAATTTGAGACCGGTTCTGTATTGGGTAAGGATTTGCAAGTTGAGGTTTGTTCTTCATGTCATCCTTTTTATACAGGGAAACAGCGCGTAGTTGATACGGCGGGTCGTGTTGATAAATTCCGTAAAAAATACGGTAAATAAATATTTGTGGATTTTTGCTGGGGCTGTAGATTCCGGGCGAGGCCACAAAAAGCGTTAGTTATGCCGAAAATGCGATAAAAAAGATAGGCGTTGATTGTGTCTGTGCTTGTAACGATAAAAAGCACATTGTCTTTTGTTTTGCATAGTAGCCATAAAACAAAAAAAGCCAGTACAGCGTTTGTTGTACTGGCTTTTTTGTTTTATGGCAATCAGCTCGATTTTTAGCAGTGGTGCTTGCTGCGCGAGTTCAATGTTAAACGCGGCTTCGCTCAAATTGGATAAAGTAAGAGTAATTGTGCGTTAAGTTAGATTATTAGTGTGGCTAGGTGAGCTTTTGTGCGCTAGGCCCAAAAACAGGATTAAAGCAAAATAGAGCGTAATCCTGTTCGTCCTTCTCGGTATTTTAAATAGAATCTAATCCGGATAATCCTTCTATAGACCAGTTGGCGAAATCAAGTGAGCCTTCTTCATTGTCACCGTTTTTATAATTAATGCGACAGACATATTTTTTGGTGATCGTGCTTGCTGTGGGGCTGGTAATGTCGATTTCGCCATTAATGACGTATTGATAATTCCCCAGGCTCCATGCATTAAGGGGTTTTTCAGGGAAGTTTGCAGATACATCAGGTCCAAGTTTTGATTTTATATGGCTATTGCAATGTTTATAAGCAATTTCGGTTAGCGGGGTGGAGATTGTGAATTGCCCTCCTTGGTCTTTGCTATCGATAAGAAACAAATCAGATTGAACTACTTTGTAAACGAAAGGCATGACGAGTTCTTTTTGAATAAGAAGAAGTGTCGCAAGACTGGCGATAAAAATTAAAATGGAGTATTTTTTCATGGGCTTAGGGTGAGTGAGTTAAAAAATAATTGAATTTAATTCTAACAGGAATCAATGTTTTAAGTGTAGATGAATTTCATAAGCAAAATCCCGATTCAAGGAAATGTATTTGGTGCTTGTTTTTGACTTGACAAGGTTAATTGAACTGGTAGACTGACAGCTCACCAAATTGACTTGGTGTTACTTGGTTCTTAAAGTTTTATTAAGGGCAGGTGAGAAAATGGAGTTGTAACTATAGCCCCTGGCTGTAACAAGTTGGGGATTTGATAATTTTTGGAGGTAGAAATGGCAGCTACAACTGAATCAGTGAGAGCTGATGCTGCGGAAGCACCGCTGTTAAATAAGAAAAATTTGATCCTGGGATCACTCGTATATGTAGTGTTCTATGCTTGGGTTCGTTGGTATGAAGGTATCTATGGCTGGTCAGCTGGTCTGGATTCATTTGCACCTGAATTCGAAACATATTGGATGAACTTTCTTTATATTGAGTTCGTTTTAGAAGTATCAACTGCAGGTATCCTGTGGGGTTACATCTGGAAAACTCGTGATCGTAAAGTGATGTCAATCACACCAAGAGAAGAGTTGAGAAGACACTTTACTCATTGGACATGGTTGGTAATGTATGCTTTCGCTATTTACTACGGCGCTAGCTACTTCACTGAGCAAGATGGAACATGGCATCAAACTATCGTTCGTGATACTGACTTTACACCAAGTCACATCATCGAATTCTACTTGAGCTATCCTATCTACATCATTACTGGTGGTGCTTGCTTCTTATATGCTAAGACAAGACTTCCTACATATCAGCAAGGTCTGCACCTTCAATATATGGTTGCAGTTGTTGGTCCTTTCATGATTCTGCCAAACGTTGGTTTGAACGAATGGGGTCACACTTTCTGGTTTATGGAAGAGTTGTTCGTTGCTCCTTTACACTACGGCTTCGTATTCTTCGGATGGGCTGCTTTAGGTGTAATGGGTGTTGTAAACACAGAAGTTGCAGCTATTGCTAAGCTTCTGAAAAAAGACTTAGCTTAATATAAGTCTTTGGTTGTAATTACTATCTCCTCGCTGTTTCGCTTTTTTTCAGGGCGAAACAGCAAAGTTAGATAGTCATTAATAAAAATAATTTAAATCCTTTAGGAGGTAAGCTAATGAGCGCATCTCAATCAGCTGTACGTTCACGCGCTGAAGCAGTTAAAGTTTCACGTACGTTCGACTGGCTAATTCTGTTTACATTGTTCTTCGTTGTACTTGGTGGTTATCACATTCACTACATGTTAACTGGTGGTGACTGGGATTTCTGGACTGACTGGAAAGATAGACGTCTATGGGTAACTGTAGCTCCAATCGTTTCAATCACTTTCCCAGCAGCTGTTCAAGCTGTATTGTGGTGGCGTTACCGTTTACCATTCGGTGCGGTAGTTTGTATCTTAGGTCTTCTTTTAGGTGAGTGGATCAACAGATATATGAACTTCTGGGGTTGGACTTATTTCCCAGTAAACTTCTGCTTCCCATCAAATCTGATGCCAGGCGCTATCGTTATTGACGTTATCTTAATGCTGACAAACAGCATGACAGTTACAGCAGTACTTGGTGGTATGGCATGGGGTCTGTTGTTCTATCCAGGCAACTGGCCAGTTATGGCTCCATTACATGTGCCTGTTGAATACAACGGCATGATGATGACACTGGCTGATTTACAAGGTTACCACTACGTAAGAACTGGTACACCTGAGTACATCAGAATGGTTGAAAAAGGTACATTAAGAACTTTTGGTAAAGACGTTGCTCCAGTATCAGCGTTCTTCTCTGCTTTCGTGAGTATCTTGATCTATTTCTTGTGGCATTTCTTCGGTAAATGGTTCGGTGGCACTTCATTCACTCAAAGTTCTTAAGAGCCTTGGTTGTAAGGAATTCACACAAAAAGACTGGTGTTAACAAAAATATACTGTTGACACTAGATACTCTGAAAACTATAGATTCTCTATTATAGAGGAGGATATATGAAATTAATAAAAGACAAGGTTGCTAAATTATCCTTTGTCGCACTGCTGGTAACTGTTACAGCAGCGATGTTTTACGCACCAACTGCATCTGCTCATGGTGAAAAGTCGCAAGCTGCATTTATGCGTATGCGTACAATTCACTGGTTTGACCTGAACTGGTCAAAAGACACTGTTGCTGTTAACGATACGATGACAATTTCTGGTAAATTCCACGTTTTCGCTGGATGGCCTGAAACTGTTGATAAACCAGAAATCTCATTTTTGAACATCGGTATTCCAGGTCCTGTATTTATTCGTCAAGGCTCATGGATCGGTGGTCAATTGGTTCCTCGTTCAGTAACACTGGAACTGGGCGAAACTTATGAGTTCAAAGTATTGTTGAAAGCACGTCGTCCAGGTGACTGGCACGTACATACAATGATGAACGTAAAAGGCGGTGGTCCAATCATCGGTCCAGGTAAATGGGTAACTGTTACTGGTACTATGGGATCATTTGTTAACCCAGTTACTACGCTGTTAGGTGATACAATCAACCTGGAAACGTATAATCTGAGCAACACTTACTTCTGGCACGCTTTCTGGTATGCCTTAGGTTTGGCTTGGTTGGGATATTGGGCTCGTAAACCTATATTCGTTCCACGTCACATTGCTGTTGAAGCAGGTAAAGCAGATTCTTTGATCACTGCTGGTGATAAGAAAGTAGCTTTGGGTTTTGCTGTTGGTACAGTTGCGATTGTTGCTTTCGGTATGAGCAGCACAAACGCAGCTTACCCTGTAACTACTCCATTGCAAGCTGGTTTGTTGCGTGGCATGAAACCAATTGAACTTCCTGCAAGAACTGTTAACGTTAAAGTTGAAGATGCAACTTACCGTGTACCAGGTCGTGCAATGCAAATGACACTGACTATCACTAACAATGGTGATTCATCAGTACGTTTGGGTGAGTTCAACACTGCTGGTGTTAGATTCTTAGACTCTAAAGTTCATGTTGATGAAACAGGCTATCCAGATGACTTGTTGGCTGAAGAAGGTTTGACTGTTAGCGATAACAGCCCAATCGCTCCAGGTACTTCAAGAACTGTTCAAGTTACTGCTTCTGACGCTGCTTGGGAAGTTTACCGTTTAGCTGACTTGATCTACGATCCAGACAGCCGTTTTGCTGGCTTGTTATTCTTCTTCGATGAAGCTGGCAACCGTCAAATGGTTATGGTAGACGCTCCATTAATTCCATCTTTCATCTAATGAAAAATTAACTGACAACTTTGGTTGTTAGTTAAGGGATTGAGACCCCTGTTATCGATAGATAGCAGGGGTTTTTTTTTGAAGAAAATCTAGAGCAATTATCTATTACTTATGATCAAGAGTATTGTTAAAAAAGAGCGGTTTAGCAGTAACCGAGTTATTCAGGAGGCCTGCGTCTGCGTGTAGTGAATGCCGTTGAAAGCGGCAAAACGACAACACGAAGCCAGCGCGATCTATCAAGTCAGTCCTGCTTTTGTCTCAAACATTCATCAGTATTGACGACAGAGCCGCCACGTTCACAGTAAGCAGATCGGCGATTATCGGCGAGCCTTGCTGGAAACCTATGAAGTTATGCTAAAGGAACGGCTATCGAACATCCCGTCAATGACGTTGAAAGAATTGAGAAAGCGAACAGGGCTTAAGAATTTCAATTTCAGTCATTGACAAGTATCTTCGCCATAAACTGGCTATCATATAAAAAAACCGTTATCGCCAGTAACAAGGCGTGAAGATATTGGGAGCAATGGCAAACTTGGAAGAAAAGCTGTGTCTGTCTAGCTGGTTTTTCTGGGCGAATCCAGTGTTTTGACCGGTTGGTCATTGGCAGGCGCGAGTGTTTCACCGACTTGCGGGCGATCAACTCACTGCGTTCTGGTGCTTGAATCAGGCCATGAATGGCGGTGCTTTCAAAGAGTATTTGCGCTCGTCGCGGTTGGGAGCCACTTTAATACCCGCGGCGTATCGTCATCTGCGATAATCTCCCTGCTCATAAAGTCGCGGACGTTAAGGAACTATTGAAGCCAGAGGCGCGACGATTAAAAACCTGCTGCCTTAATAGGCCTGGCCTGAATCCGATTGAACAGGTATTCAACGGAAAGCACTGTTGTGCCAAGCCGCTGAGCGAATGTAGACAAGCTCTGGCAGTCTATCGGGCAGATCATAGATCAGTAAGAATACCTGGATTATTTTAGAAATGCAGGCTATGCCTTTGACTAACGAAGAAATGCTCTAGGGCTCATGAGATTGGCAAGTTACCC
Organism: Methylobacter sp.; assembly: GCA_049299935.1. Classification (GTDB taxonomy): domain Bacteria; phylum Pseudomonadota; class Gammaproteobacteria; order Methylococcales; family Methylomonadaceae; genus Methylobacter_A. The sequence goes on from JBAQYH010000550.1 coordinate 8,469, forward strand.
ATAAAATGAAACGCAGATCTTGAATCTACAAATTTGAATAAGCTGTTTAATAGGCGGGTTGTCTATTTTGTTAAGTCGTTTTGATGGGCGATGCCATCAAGGGTTATTTATCAATGAGGTAGTGATTGGGAATGAAAATATCGAGTAAAAAAATGGCCTGAAAACAAAAAATTTCCAGGCCATCAAGTTGAATCCTCTGTCGTAAATGTCTTTAAAACAGAGAGAAAATTATCAGTAATACACTAATGAGTTAAGTCATGTCCAACAGTGATAACTTTTAAAGCGTTGGTGCCACCAGGTATTCCCTCAAGGTCGCCTTGAGTGATAATGAATGTGTCTCCGTCCATTGCAACGCCGCGTCTTTTTAATTCTGCGAGGATAGCCCTGTTTACTTCAGCATGGTTGCTAAGGTCATGTATAAAAAGTACAGGAAAAACGCCGCGATATAAAGTTACTTTACCAAGCGTTTCTTGATGGGGGCTAAGCGCAAAAATTGGAATACCAGAACTGATTCTGGACATCCATAACGTTGTAGAGCCCGATTCGGTAAGTGCTGCAATGCCATGGATTTTGGTATGATTAGCCAAGTACATTGCGGACATTGCAATGGCTTCATCGACACGCTCAAATTGGTCGTCCACACGATGCCGTGAAATACGGACCTTTGGTTGTTTTTCAGCTTCAACACAAACGCGATTCATTGCTTCAATGGCTTTAATCGGGTATTTACCAGACGCCGTTTCTGCAGACAGCATGATGACGTCGGTGCCATCATAAACTGCATTGGCAACATCAAAAACTTCGGCACGAGTAGGAATCGGATTATCAATCATTGATTCCATCATTTGTGTGGCGGTAATTGCAACACGATTAAGTTCCCGGGTGCGTTTAATCAACGTTTTTTGCACGGCAGGCAGGTTGGCATCGCCAATTTCGACTCCGAGGTCACCGCGAGCAACCATGACGGCGTCAGAGGCCAGGATGATTTCGTCCATGACCGCTATAGCTTCAGCTCGCTCAACCTTGGCCACGATACCAGCATGACAACCTTCGGCAACCAACAGGCGGCGTGCTTCATGAAGATCTTCGGCGGTGCGCGGAAAAGAAATAGCGACATAGTCACATTTCATTATCGCGATCGTTTTAATGTCTTCTTTGTCTTTGTCTGTTAATGCTGCTGCAGAAAGACCGCCACCCAGCAAGTTGATGCCTTTGTTGTTAGACAGGTCGCCGCCAACGATAACGGTACAGTTTACGCGCATGTCTTGAACATTGATCACATCAAGTACGATACGTCCATCATCCAGTAACAGTCTGCTGCCCGGCTTGACTTCTAAGGCTAAGGGTTCATAAGTGATGCCGACTTGAGTATTGTCGCCCGCCATCGGGTCAAGATTGATATCTAGGGCGAAATCCTGGCCTTCCTTTAAAAATACCTTGGTATCTTTAAAGCGGGCGATGCGGATTTTAGGGCCTTGCAAATCAGCCAAAATACCTACAAGTCTGCCGGTCTTTAAACTAAGTTCGCGGACAGCATTGGCTCTGTTAATGTGGTCTTGAGCAGAACCATGTGAAAAGTTCATGCGAACAAAGTCAAGGCCAGCTGCGAACATGCCTTCAAGGACGCCGGGTTTATCGGTAGCAGGACCTAGTGTTGCTAAAATTTTGGTTCTTCTTAACATTATGTGGGAAATCCGTTATTTCGCGTTGACTAAAGCAATTGTCGTATCCAGCATACGGTTTGAGAAGCCCCATTCGTTGTCATACCAGGATAAGACCTTTACAAGGTTGCCATCCATGACTTTGGTCAGCGATTCTTCGTAAATTGACGATGCAGGATTATGATTAAAGTCGATTGAAACCAGTGGTAAAGTGTTGATGTCCAGAATGCCTTTTAATGAACCTTCGGACGCTGTTCTCAGGATTTGGTCAACTTCTTCCTTGCTGGTTTTTCTGGATGCTTCAAAGGTAAAGTCGACAACAGAAACGTTGATAGTCGGTACGCGCATTGCGAAACCATCCAATTTTCCATTCAGTTCGGGCAATACCAAGCCTACAGCCGCAGCCGCGCCTGTTTTTGTAGGAATCATCGATTGAGTGGCTGAGCGGGCGCGACGTAAATCGCTGTGATAGACGTCAGTCAGAACTTGATCATTGGTGTAGGAATGAATTGTGGTCATTGAGCCTTTCTCAATGCCGATTGCATCGTGTAAAGGCTTAACTAATGGTGCCAAGCAGTTGGTTGTGCATGATGCATTGGAAATGACGGTATCTGAAGCTTTCAAAACATCATGGTTTACGCCGTAAACGATAGTTGCGTCGACATCGTTGCCGCCGGGCGCTGAAATAATAACTTTTTTTGCGCCGGCAGTAATATGCGCAGATGCTTTGGCTTTGCTGGTAAATAAACCGGTGCATTCGTGAACAGCATCAATACCCAGCTCTCCCCATGGCAGTTTTGATGGGTCTCTTTCAGAGAAAACCTTAATTTTATCGCCGTTGATAACGAGGTAGTCGCCGTCAACGCTCACTTCGAAAGGAAATTTTCCATGCACTGAATCATATTTAGTCAGGTGAGCATTCGTTGCAGCGTCGCCTAAATCATTGATTGCAACAATTTGAATTTCATTGGTACGGCCTGCTTCGTATAATGCGCGAACGATATTACGTCCGATACGACCATAACCATTGATTGCAACTTTAATTGGCATAGATATTCTCCAGATTGGTGAAATGAAAACTTACAAAAACGGATAGCTCTAAAGCTCCCGGGAATCTCATTAATTATATCAAAAATTAAGACGGTTAGTCTATTGACGTGGAAAACGCCGGCTGCTATTTAGCGGTGGGTGGGGTTAAATCGGTCAGTGCTAAAATTAAAGGTGCAGCCAAGCAGTCTTAATATTTGCCGGGCTCGGGGGAGTTGAGTTTATAGCGAATTCAATGTCGCCGCCGGTTCTAGGCGACTCATAACTCTAAGGAGGTGCGCATTAAATATTAAATTTGTCCTCTATTTTTTGTTTGTAATTTAGATAATGTATGGTTTGCAATTGGTCTGGGTTGTCAATGCGGAAAGCGGATAAGGGTAAATCTATATCGGTAATATGAATCGGGTAATTAGTCTTACCATTCCTGAATTGGAGTATATGTTGATATGCGGCATAAAAGACTTGGTTGCCGTGGTCTAGCGAGGAAAACTCTTTTTCATTACAGTAAATCGTATAGATAATACCTTTGTGGGTGTCTTCCCCGGTGATTCGCAGGCTTAATTCTTTGTTTGAGGCGCCGGCTTTTAGTTGTATCGGATTATAAGAAAAAATGCCGGTAAGACTTTTTTTGATTTCGTAAAATTCAATAGTCAGGAAGCTTTCAACAAGGTTGCGGTTGAGGATCGATTCTAGAAAAATAGAATATTGCTTTAGCAGATGTCCAGGATTTGCCTTGTTGTGCTGCTGGATATACAAGGCTCCTCTTTCATCAATAATATATACACTGGTATCCGTCTTGCCCTCATAATAAAAAAGCTGAATCACTTGCGGCCTGTTCAGGGAGTAAATCAGATGGATCGGCGTATTTTCGAGGACGGTCTGGTCAAAATGAACGGTGCTGAAC
>JBAQYH010000551.1:0-2675 GCA_049299935.1 Methylobacter sp.
GAGCATCTTAGTACCCATTCGCCGATCGGCAGAATCAGCCCGGAATATTCTGCAATCGGGATAAATTCTGCCGGCGACACCCTGCCGAATTCAGGATGCTGCCAACGCAGCAAGGCTTCCGCCCCGATGATACGCCCATCCTGCATGGCAATTTGCGGCTGGTAATGGACATGCAATTGCTCATGTTCCAGCGCGTGGCGCAATGCATTCACCAATTGCAGGTTACGTGCGGAACGTGCCTGCATTTCCGGGGTAAAGAAACGATAGCCATGGCGTCCTTCCTGTTTGGCACGGTACATAGCGGCATCCGCACTCTTGGACAGCGCTTCCAGATCCTCGCCGTCGGTTGGATAGAGCGCAATGCCGATCGATGCCGTCAGGTTCAGGTCATAGAGCTCAATCAGGTAGGACTCGGCAATGGCATCCTGTAACTTTTGCGCCACATGCGCGGCTCCGAGCGCATCGACCCCAGGCAACAGCAAAATGAATTCGTCCCCGCCCAATCGCGTCACCGTGTCTTCTTCGCGCAGCAGCCGGCACAAACGTTTGGCCAGTTCAACCAACAGGGCGTCGCCCACGCTATGGCCGAGCGTGTCGTTGATGTCCTTGAAATGGTCCAGATCGAGGAACATCAATGCCGCATGGCCGTTGCTGCGCTTTGCCAGACTGAGGGAATATTTGAGATGGTCGTTCAGCTGAATGCGGTTCGGCAAACCGGTGAGCGAATCGAAGTTTGCCAGGTATTGAATACGCTCTTCGGCGCGCTTGCGTTCGGTAATATCGTGCGCCAGCACCGCCTTCGCGCGCCGCCCGCCGTATTCGAGCATGTGCGAGCTGATCTCGACATCGATCAGCGTACCGTCCTTTTTCCGATGGCGCCAGTCTCCGGCCCGGTGCTGCGCATTGCCTTTGAGCTGCTCGATCCGCTCAAGCAACTGCGGCACGTCTTCCGCGGGACGAATGTCGGCGATCGTCATGGACAGGAACTCCGTCTCGCTGTAGCCGTAGTGCGCGATTGCAGCGTCGTTCACCGCTAAGAAACGCAGCGTCTCCAAGTCGTAGAGCCACATTGGATGCGGATTGGCCTGGAACATCTGCCGATACCGGGCCTCGCTCTCCCGTAGCGCCTCTTCGGCTTGCTTGCGCTCAGTAATATCAATGACGATGCCTAAGCTCCGCAACGGTCGGCCATCTTTAATAGCGAACCGGCCTTTCGAATTCAGCCAGCGCGTAGCGCCATCGTCGCCGCGTATCAACCGGTATTCGATATTGTAGTCTTGCATGCCCTCGGCCAACGCCTGTTGAACCATCGCGTCCAGCCGGGGACGATCTTCGGGATGCACCATGGAGAGAAAATCTTCGTAGCTTTGAGATACGCCTTCGGGAAGGCCGAGCAGTTGGTAATACTGGGCGTTAAACACGGCTCGATCATGGACGGTGTCCCAATCCCAGATACCGATGCCGGCTGCCGATTGCGCCAGCCGCAAACGCTCGTCGCTTTCTTGCAAGGCGATTTCGGCTATCTTGGTTTTGGTAATATCCATGCATATCCCGGTCAAGCGCTGGGGCAGGCCCTGATGATCGTAGTCGGTATCGCCCAACGCACGGATCCACCGTACCTCTCCGGCCGGCGTGACGATCCGGTATTCGTTGACGAGCGGCAGGTGATCGTTTATTGCCTGGTCAAGCCGCTGTTCGGCTTTCTGCCTGTCCTCGTTGTGCAGCAGTCCCCGCCATACATCTAAACTGGCCGGTGCTTTTTGCGGCTCCAGTCCGAATAATTCATACAGTTCATCCGACCAATAAATCATATTTGTTTCGATGTCCCAATACCAGGCGCCGGCAACCGCGGCACGTTGCGCCAGCGACCATCTTTCATTGGCGAAGCTAAGCTCCAACTCGGTTTGCTTCCGTTCGGTAATGACCTCGAAAATAGCGACAAAATGCTCTGGCTTGGGGCTATAGACCGATACCGACAACCACATATCCAATGATTCAACAAAGATTTCGAATTTCTCCGGCCCGGCACCCAGCGCCACTCGGCCATAAATCTCGAAAAGTTGCGGATCGGTTTCGCGTATGCCCGGGATTACTTCGGAAACAGGCTTGCCGACGACTTGATGGAGACCGGTCAATTGTTCAAAGGCAAGATTGGTATAAAGGTAGATGAAATCGCTGGGTTGCCCATCCTGGTAAAGCATCCTGCAATAAGCCACGCCATTAAGCATATGCTCGACAAGAGTGCGGTAGATGTCGGCACAAGATGTTTCAGGCGTCTTGCCGCCGGGAACGGGGTCGGGATCTAACCAGGAATTGAACAACATAATAAATGCAGGGAACCTCTAAGTAATAGCTTTTCCACAACATTCGCGAATTCAAGCTATTGAAATCTGTCAGAATAGTTTTTTTACCATTGAATCAACGCAGGTTTCCTTCAATGGGTTTGAAAAAGCTGTCAGGATTTTGACAGATAAAACGAAGCTTGGAAAGCCGAAAATAAAAACTATGCTTTTCGCCTCACACTACGCCCGAGTTGAGCGTCATAACGCCGTTAGTTACATACGTCCCGCAACGCTGGAGCGTTGCAGGCTGAATTCCCTCGCCGGAGCGTGGGAACTATAAAAATTTGCATCGTTCCCACGCTCCGGCGCTCATCGTTATACACAAGTCTTTAA
>JBAQYH010000552.1:0-3425 GCA_049299935.1 Methylobacter sp.
GGCAGGCAGTGTGCTGCCGAGGCGAGGCAATATTCGGCATAACCGCCACCGATCACCAGTGCGCAGACTCGGTCTCCTATATTTAAATGATTGATGTTGTCGCCCAACGTCTGAATGGTTCCTGCGACTTCAAGTCCCGGGATGTCGGATACGCCGGGCGGGGGCGGATACAGGCCTTTGCGCTGCATCACGTCAGGTCGATTGACACCGGCTGCTTCAACCTTAATCAACACCTGGTTTGCTGACGGCGTGGGTATGGCGCGCTGAACCGGTTTTAAAACGCTGTCGTCAATTTCAATGGCAATCATCTGTTCAGGAAACTGCATGGTTACAACATCGTCAATAAGCCAAGTTGCGGTTATTATATGCTCCAGTTATTGATTTGCTAACTGTAATAATGGAACACGGCTGGCATGTATTAGACGAGTTTAAACGGATTTCTCAAAAATCGGTGGGGCGCGTACTACATATCATTTACGAATCCCGAAACGACCTGGATATTTTAAAAGTCTTCCGTCGAGCAATCGATTTTTTGCATCAAGATTTTTAATTCTGTCGGACTTTGAAAAGGATGCAATGCCCACTGTACTTGGCTTGTGAAAATTTATTGGAATTGGGGTGGTGTTTGGAAAACGGTACACGATGAGGTACCCTACACGGTTTGACGTAAGAAATTTAAGAATCCTGTAAGTAACAAATAATAATTTTTATGAAGGAAAATCGTCCAAGTTGTATAGATTTATTTGCGGGAGCCGGAGGATTTTCTTTGGCAGCAAAAAATGTTGGTTTCAAAGTATCTGCGGCTATCGAAATAAACAATCACGCTTGTGCAACATATCGACAAAATCTCATCGAAGACAATTCAACAAAGCTATATCAAAAAAATATACTTGAACTGGCGCCTGAGGAAATTAAGCGCGCTCATTTTATGGATGGAGCCGTATGCGATATTGTTTTAGGCGGACCGCCTTGTCAGGGATTTTCAGTCCATAGAATTAATAACGCGGGTATTGATGATCCCCGTAACAAGCTCATTCTGCGTTATTTTGAATATGTTGCTGTTTTAAAGCCGAAAGTTTTTTTAATGGAAAATGTGCCGGGCATATTGTGGTCCAGACATAAGAAGTTTTTAGATGCATTTTATGCAGAAGGCAAGAAAGCCGGATACCAATTGATGCAGCCGGTGACTCTTGATGCCAGGGATTATGGTTTGCCGCAAAGAAGAAAAAGAGTATTCATACTGGGCATAAGATCCGATATTGAATTTAATTCAGTATGGCCGCCGGCAGCTACGCACGGCATCGAAAAAGAAATAGAAAAAAATCCGTTGTTGCATCCTTGGATACCGGCAACTGAAGTGTTTAAAAATCCCGCCCCTAAAAATGATGAAAACAACATCCACATGAATCACTCCTCCGATTTGATAGAGGTATTCAAATCTACGCCTTTAAACGGCGGCAGTCGTCGAGATTCCAATCGTGTTTTGCCGTGTCACGAAAAACATAATGGACATAAGGATGTTTACGGTAGAATTGATCCGGCACAACCCGGTCCGACGATGACTACGGCCTGCATTAATCCATCCAAAGGCCGATTTGTACATCCAACCGAACATCACGGTATTACCTTACGTCAGGCCGCACGTTTTCAAACTTTTCCAGATTGGTTCGTGTTTAAGGGGGGACTTATCGCCGCAGGTGAACAAATCGGCAATGCCGTACCGGTAAAACTCGGTGAAGTGTTATTACGCACTATTGCGGAAGGCCTAAACTTTAAGCTTGATAAATAGCATCCAAAAGATACAGCAGGAAGCACCATGATTGAAACCGCAGCATTTAAAACCCGAGCCAGAACCATAGACCATCTCGGTCGTGAGCAGATTGCCGATTGCCCGACTGCAGTTTCCGAGTTATGGAAAAACGCCTACGACGCTTACGCGCGAGATGTTGCGTTGCACATTTTCGACGGCGAAGTACCGATTGCTGCGATAGTCGACGACGGTCACGGCATGAGCCGAGAAGAGTTTATCGAAAAATGGCTGGTGGTCGGTACCGAGTCCAAAGCCTCCAGTACAGTAACGCCGGAATCAGATCGTAACGGTCTGCCGTTTCGTCCAAAGCAGGGACAAAAAGGCATAGGCCGATTATCCTCAGCCAACTTGGGATCATTGCTGCTGCTGATTTCAAAAAGAATGGATCAGCCGTTTGTTGCTGCATTAATCGATTGGCGACTGTTTGAAAATCCGTTTCTCTATCTGCAAGACATCGAAATTCCAATAATCGAATTTTTCGACAAAGACGAATTGTTAGGCCACCTGCCAAACATGTTTAAACAATTGCTGGGTAATTTGCCAGACAATGATCCCAGTACGGTAAGTGTAAAGCAAATTACTGTTACTTCAGATCGCCCGGAAAAGTTAGAAGATAAGCAGCTTCCAGACGATGATTATGACTTGGCAAGAAAGGAGCGCATTAAAGCTGCTTGGCTGAGTTTTGACCAATTGGAACAATCCGAAAATAAACCGCTGACTCGGGAAGCAATTGAGCAAGTTCTGATTGCTGCGGTTTTTGAAACACGACATCTGCAGCAATGGCTGGTTTGGAACGGGACAAAAACACATGGTACGGCACTGCTGATCGGGAATATTTCTTTCGATCTGGAAGCGCAACTGAATGGTCGAGTCGCGTTGAACGAAGAAAATACTGCAAAACAGGCAAAAGAACGTTTGTTTGAGACTTTGCAGAATTTTACTGATCCCTTTGTCGATCAGGCTGAAATCGCGAATGGTTATGCTGCGGAAGACTTTCATGTTTCGGTCACAGCGTGGGAAGGTCTATGGAGTCGACCGATCATTTCCGATGAGCGTGAATTCGATCTGAGTGACCTTGAAGAACTTGAGCATATCATGGTCGGCACCGTTGACGATTCCGGCATTTTTAGAGGTCACATCAAGGCGTTTGGTCAATGGCTAGACGGCGAAATTCAAATCCTGCCGAAAGTAAAGGTTCCAACCCGATCCGACAGCAAAATCGGATTTTTTCGCATTCGCTTAGGATCTTATGAAGGAAAAGAAATTAATTCAACACATCCACCTGCTATCTGGGCTGATTTAAAAGAAAAATCAGAACGGTATGGCGGACTTTTGATGTACAGAAACGGACTTAGAGTGATGCCTTACGGAAGGGAAGACAACGATTTTTTTGAAATTGAGAAAAGGCGCAGTCAACATGCAGGGCGGGAGTTTTGGTCAAATCGGCGAACATTCGGCCGGATTGCGCTAACACGGGAACACAATCCAAACCTTAGAGATAAGGCGGGACGAGAAGGTATTATCGATAATAAAGCGTCGAAAGTTTTTCGGGATATTTTCGAGAATATTCTAACCACATCCGCCTACAGATATTTCGGTACAGACGCTGAAATTC
>JBAQYH010000553.1:0-1673 GCA_049299935.1 Methylobacter sp.
GTTCTGAAGATTGACAGCGATATTTTCCTGCCGGCTCGTTGCAAAATCAGGTGCCGCCTCGGGTTGCGATACGCCGTAAGATAAGCCGATCAGACACAACTCATCAGAGCTGTCCGTTATGGTCACATCAGATCGCAGCACGTACATCTGTAGCCTTTTTTTGACTGATGCCAGTAATTCGACCGGCAAAATCATCAAAAAAGCGTCGGCATTTTTGACCAGCAAAAAAGTGGTAATCGCCCTGCCCTTAGGATTGCACATCGCGCCCAGGCTGCTTTTTATATCGGTGATGTCATTAATGTTGCAGGTGATTTGCCCTTGTAGAAATTTTGCCGCATCTTTTCCGGCAATCGTCAAAACACCGAGATGCGCGACAGGGCAAATACGCTGATTGCCATCTTGCTCCGATGATGGGAAAACGATTCCAGTATCGCTCTCAAATATCGCGTGTTCGGCAAGCAGAAAGTTTTTCCAGTTAGGATTCATCAATAAATAAAATAATGGGTTTTGAAAGTGCGCTGATTATATCGCTGTTTGAGCCAAGACAAAGTTTGTGTTGTCTTGGAATACAAGTATTATCAAGCGAAAATACGATAAGGAGTGTCCCGACTTGTCAAGAAAACACGAACCCTCCCTGCTGGTGGCGCTTAGGCCATCCCGGCGATTAAAGATGCTTCTTATTGGCCTGCATGGGCTGGCATGGGCTTCAAGCATCGCCAATGCTTTACCGGTTGCCGTCAAATTAGCGTTGTTGACCGGGATTAGCGTACATCTTTGGTTTGCGGTTAAACGCTTTAAAGGCATACAGCACAACATCAAACATACTGAAGCATCGGGCTGGGAAATTTCCGACGCTAATGACATCGAACCGATCCAGATCCTGAATTCAACCGTCATCACCGTATTCGCGATATTCTTGCATTTTAACAAAAACGCAAAAAAGCACTCCGTGCTTATCGTAAACGATGCGCTGAGTGAGGAAGATTACCGGCGTCTTATCGTCAGGCTGAAAACCGCCGGTAAAACATAGCGCAGGCCCCGCTAAATTTTCCGGAAAACCGGAATTGATTTTTCAGCGGCAAGCCGTGTCTTAAGCCCCCAAGCCAGAAGATATTCAATCCTGCGATTTCCGCTCTGCAAGCGATTAAACAGTATTTCAAACAGCTTCTTGTAAAAGGCATAGCCTTTAATGGGATGGGCATCCAGATACGCGCCCAGCCTTTCGCCATTGATTTCCAGCAAACTGCCGTCGGTAATGGCGATAACGGAAGCCGTTCGTACAGACGACTCGTGGAGACAGGTATCGCCAAAAAGGTCGCCCTTGCCCAAATCGCTGAGTCCCGTTTTTACGTTTCGACGCTCTTCCATTTCCACCTGCACAGACACCCGCAACTGACCGCTCTCAATAAAGAATAGAGACTTGCCTACATCGCCCTCCTTAACGATGGTTTGATTAGCGGAAAAATTCCGGCGATCCCAAGCAATTCCTTTAATAAACTGCGGGTCATTGATTATTTCATTAATTAAGTTTTCCATGGGCACAATCTCTGACTCACAACAAAATATTTAACAAACTGCGGTATAAGCACTAAGGATATGGTCAGTAATAACTTCCTGATATAGATTGGATGAAATTTTTCCGTTCGCCCTGAGCTTGTCGAAGGGTGGGCGGA
>JBAQYH010000554.1:0-1882 GCA_049299935.1 Methylobacter sp.
GCCTGGGACGCTCTGCGTCCCGAATAGGGTGCCACCGTTTCGCCAACAACCGCAGGTACACTCGCCGCAGAGCGGCGTTGGCTGCATTCCCACGCAGAGCGTGGGAACGATCAAAAACGATCAAAAAATTCGCACCTACGGCCACGTCAACAGAGGAATCCAGGTTAATCCACTTGGCACGGTCTGCAAGGCAATCGCATCGCTTGTCCCATTTCCCACCTCATCATAATCCTGTCACAAACCCGGACTAATCTCTTCAACCAGCACCCCCAAGTGATATTCCCTATCGGTTAATTATTGAGGACTGGAAAATATGCCTGCCTTGCTTGAAAGAGAATTTTCATATCTTGCCGCACAAAAGCCGATACCTATGGAGCGGGAGGCCGTCACGCTCAACTTCGGCAATGTTTCCTTCAAGAAACGCAGGGCGGCGGCGCTGGCTTTCGGCGCATCGCCGCGGCAGGCTGAAAATGACGATGCCCTGTCGGCGCATCTCCATGAAATCATCGAATGTCGCTTGTTGACGGCGCTATTCCAGCCCATCGTCGATTTGCGCAGCGGCGCCATTACCGGCTATGAAAGCCTGATCCGCGGCCCCTCGGACAGTCCGCTGCACTCGCCGTTAAGACTGTCCAGAATCGCCGAGCAATACCATTTGGCTGTCGAAGTAGAGCACCTTAGCCGCCGCATCGTGTTGGAAAAATTCGCCGAACTGGGGTTGCCCGGACGGTTATTTCTCAACGTCAGCCCGGAATGCCTGATACAGCACAACGCCAAGCACGGCGAAACGCTCGCCTATCTACAGGACATCGGCATCGCACCGGAACGCGTCATCATCGAGTTGACGGAAAGCCGGTCAATCTATGATTGCGATTTGCTGCGCGATGCAAGCGCGCACTACCGCGACATGGGTTTCCAAATTGCAATGGACGATCTCGGCGAGGTGTTTTTAAGCCGGCGCATGTGGTCGGAACTGCGCCCGGAATACGTGAAAATCGATACGCATTTTATCCAGGGCATAGACCGCGACCCGGTCAAGTTGCAATTCGTCAGCGCGATCCAGAAAATCGCCGAAAAATCCGGCTGCCAGGTCATCGCCGAGGGCATCGAAACCCAGGCGGAACTGCTGGCGGTAAAGGGGCTGAACATCGCCTTCGGGCAGGGCTACCATATCGCCCGCCCCAATGACAATCCGGCCATCGCGCTGTCCGCCGAGGTGGCGAAAGTGCTGGCGCCTCCTGTGGCGTCGAACCATTTGGACATCCGCAAAATCGTCTCCGCCGCCAATCTGTTGCGCAAGGTGCCGGCGGTTGGGCCGGATACCCTCAATGAGGTGGTCTATGAAATGTTCAACGCCGACCCGGAATTGCATGCGGTGCCGGTGGTGAAAAACCGTATCCCGGTCGGCCTGATCGACCGCCGCACCTTGATCGACGGTTTTGCCCGTCCCTACCGCCGCGAACTGTACGGCAAGAAACCCTGTGAGAAATTCATGGATGCGGCGCCGCTGGTGGTGGACCAGAATATCAGCATCCAGGAGTTGAGCACCCGCATCGTCGAAATCGAGCACCATCATCTCGCCAACGGCTTCATCATTACCGCCAACGGCCATTATCTCGGGATGGGCACCGGCCACGATCTGATGCGGGAAATCACCCGGATGCAAATTACCGCCGCCCGCTACGCCAACCCGCTCACCCAACTGCCGGGCAACGTGCCGATCGACGAGCACATCGGGCTACTGTTGCAAAACAAAGTCACGTTTTGCGTGTGCTATTGCGACCTCGACCATTTCAAGCCAGTCAACGACGTTTACGGTTTTCATAAAGGCGACGAAGTCATCCGGCTCACCGCCAAAGTCCTCTCAGGATTTTGCGACCCC
>JBAQYH010000555.1:0-2346 GCA_049299935.1 Methylobacter sp.
CACTAAGGGCAACCACAAGGGATTGCCCCTACATAATAGGTAAATCTCATGAGCCATTTCCTCGACCGCTTACTCTTCTTCAAGAAAAAAGTAGATACCTTCTCCGGCAATCACGGCGTGGTGACCAACGAGGACCGAAGCTGGGAGAACAGCTACCGGTCGCGCTGGCAACACGACAAAATCGTGCGTTCCACGCACGGCGTCAATTGCACCGGTTCTTGCAGCTGGAAGATATACGTCAAAAACGGCCTGGTGACTTGGGAAACCCAGCAAACCGATTACCCGCGCACCCGCCCCGACCTGCCGAACCACGAGCCGCGCGGCTGTCCGCGCGGCGCCAGTTATTCCTGGTATCTGTACAGCGCCAACCGCCTTAAATATCCGTTGATACGCGGGCGACTGGTCAGGTTGTGGCGCGAGGCCAGACAGACGTTGGAGCCGGTCGAGGCTTGGGCGTCGATCGTCGAAGACCCTGCTAAAACCGCAGAATACAAATCGGTACGCGGCTTGGGCGGTCTGGTTCGGGCCAATTGGGAAGAGGTCAACGAAATCATTGCGGCGGCCAATATTTACACTGCCAAAACTTTCGGCCCCGACCGGATTATCGGTTTTTCGCCGATCCCGGCGATGTCGATGGTGTCTTATGCGGCCGGTAGCCGTTACCTGTCGCTGATTGGCGGCGTCAGCATGAGTTTTTACGATTGGTATTGCGATTTACCGCCCGCATCGCCGCAAACCTGGGGCGAGCAAACCGACGTGCCGGAATCGGCGGACTGGTATAACGCCGGATTCTTGATGCTGTGGGGATCGAACGTGCCGCAAACCCGCACCCCCGATGCCCATTTCATGACCGAAGCGCGGTATAAAGGCGCAAAGGTCGTGGTCGTAAGTCCCGATTATTCGGAGGCCAGCAAGTTCGCCGACCTGTGGCTGCATCCGAAGCAAGGCACCGATGCCGCGCTGGCGATGGCGATAGGCCACGTGATCCTGAAGGAATTCCATGTCGAGCGCCAAAGCCCGTATTTCAACCGGTACGTGCGCGAAAATACCGACTTGCCGTTCCTGGTCATGCTGAAAGAGCAGGACGGTTATTATGTGCAGGACCGGTTCTTCAGGGCCTCGGACTTTTTAGGCCAGCTGGGCCAGGACAATAATCCCGACTGGAAAACCGTCGCTTACGATGAAATCAACGGCCACATCGTTCCGCCTTGCGGCTCCATCGGTTTCCGCTGGGGCGAAAGCGGGCATTGGAATATCGAACAAAAAACCGTAGACAACCAGGAAGTGCGCCTGCGCTTGAGCTTGATCGATATTAAGGACGATGTTGCCGGCGTCGGCTTCCCTTATTTCGGCGGCTCCGAACATCCGCATTTTACCCATTCGGCTCACGACGCAATTCAAAAGCGCAATGTGCCGGTCAAGAAAATCACCCTGGCCGACGGCACCGAAGTACTGGCGACCACGGTATTCGACCTGCTGGTTGCCAACTACGGCATAGATCGTGGCCTAGGCGATGTCGCCGGTAAAAACGGGCGCGGCGGTAATGTCGCCAGCTCTTACGATGAAGACGTTCCGTACACACCAGCTTGGCAGGAAAAAATCACCGGCGTTAGCCGGAAAAACGTGATTGCGGTAGCTCGGGAATTTGCCACCAATGCCGAAAAGACCCAGGGCCGCTCGATGGTCATTTTGGGCGCGGGTATCAACCACTGGTACCACATGGACATGAATTACCGCGGCATCATGAATATGCTGATGCTGTGCGGTTGCGTCGGGCAGTCCGGCGGCGGTTGGGCGCATTATGTCGGGCAGGAAAAATTGCGCCCGCAAACCGGCTGGCTGCCGCTGGCGTTCGGCCTGGATTGGAAGCGTCCGCCCCGGCAAATGAACAGCACCTCGTTTTTTTACAATCACACCAGCCAATGGCGTTACGAAAAGCTCAAAGTTCATGAGATTTTATCGCCGCTGGCAAAGCCGAAAGATTGGCAAGGCAGCCTGATCGATTTTAACGTGCGTTCCGAGCGCATGGGCTGGTTGCCGTCCGCACCGCAACTGCAAACCAACCCGTTGCAAGTGGTCAGGGATGCGGAAAAGGCCAAAAAAGACCCGATTGAATATGTCGTCAAATCGCTCAAAAGCGGAAAGTTGAAGATGTCCTGTGAAGACCCCGACAACCCGCAAAACTTTCCGCGCA
Organism: Methylobacter sp.; assembly: GCA_049299935.1. Classification (GTDB taxonomy): domain Bacteria; phylum Pseudomonadota; class Gammaproteobacteria; order Methylococcales; family Methylomonadaceae; genus Methylobacter_A. The sequence continues at coordinate 2,195 of JBAQYH010000555.1, forward strand.
ATATGTTTGTCTGGCGCTCCAATTTGCTGGGCTCTTCGGGCAAAGGCCATGAATATTTCCTGAAGTATTTGCTGGGTACGCAACACGGCTTGCAGGGCAAGGATTTAGGCGATACCGGCGACAAGCCTTCGGAAGTCGAATGGCATGAAACC
>JBAQYH010000556.1:0-2307 GCA_049299935.1 Methylobacter sp.
GCAGGCTACCCGTGCGCAGAAAAACCGGCGTTGTTAAAAATGCAAGCGGCGAAGAAGTAGGGCGATGACTGTCTGCCGCAGTTGTGGGTGGCAGATTACCTGTCGGTGAATTCAGCCTACAAATTTCACCTTACAACGATGCACTCACCGGCGCAGCGCATTGTTGGGCGTATTGGACGAAAGGAACTGATTCAATTTAATTGACAGGATGTCTCGGTTAGTTGTTTCGCACTCCCATACCACCAATATCTCCCATCCCATTTTCGTCAGTTCTTCAATTGCCTTTTTATCTCTTTGGATGTTGCGTTTTAACTTGGGAATCCAATATCCGAGATTGGATTTGGGTTGATGCCCATCCTTACACCCGATGTGTTGATGCCAGAAACAGCCGTGAACAAAGATGATTTTATGTCGGTTAGGAAATACTAGATCAGGTTTCCCTGGCAAATCTTCCCGATGGAGGCGATAGCGGTATCCCATCCCATGCACGATTCGCCGTACAATCATTTCAGGAGCCATATCTTTACTACGAATACGACTCATAATTTTGCTGCGGCGTTCTGGCGTTATCTTATCTGTAACAATATCTAATCCTTACCGAGAGCTTTGAGAATTGCATTCCGATAAACGTTTTCTTCGGGGAGAGTAACGTTGTTGAATGCTTCTTGAACTTTATACACAGTGGTTGAGTGAGAGAAGACCTCTTTCAACGAAACCAATTCGCCATCGTTACGTACTTGCGCGAGATTGTGATTATAGGCAACAAAGGTAATCGATGCCGGTTGAAGTGCGTAGCGTATAAGTCCTTGCTGCCCTCCAAGTCTATTTGTGATGCGCTCGAACACAGGTTCAGGACAAACGAAAAACAGCCCCTTCTTACACATCTCTTCTCGTTGTAGAACCTGTCCTTTATAGATAAGCTGAGGGAGTATTCGTTTTGATACGTTTTCCCAGTTCAGGCCGGCAGTTGTCTTGATAACGCTACGATCATTTTTGAGTGCTGAAAATCCGTTTCGGTAGTTACCAGTGGTGTCAATGGTTTGAACTTCTACGGCAACAAACTCCTCCAATTTTCCTGTCGTATCTAGTTTAGCCAGCACCCAATCTACGAAATAGCCGCCACTCCCTGACTTTTGGGGAAGGCGCAGCTCTCCACCCCAGCGTTTCCCAAAAACAGCAATGCATGCCTTGCTTTCAGTCTTGGCGCAAGAAACGGCTTCGCGGCCAGGGATAAGTTCCAGATTCCCTCCAAATGCCTTGAATGCTATGTCGCGAAGAATCTTGTAATCTTCGGCATAAAGGCGGATTGGGCAGCATATAACAGGGGCAGTTGTTATCGGCTTCAGGGTGCAAACACCAGAGGTCACCCCATCGTTAAAGGTTTTCTCACATCTATCTTTGATGATAGGGCAAATTTCCTGATCTATTGCCTCCTGTGCTTCAATTGATTTGTCATCTGGGTGATACCCGAAGAATTCCCAAATTGTTCCCGCCATTACAGTGCCCTTGTTAGTTCTTTAGTCTCGTAGCCTAATGTGTTAGCAAGCGAGCGGCCAATAGCAGCCGCCAGTAATGGCGGAACCGCATTTCCGACCTGCTCATATTGCTCAACACGCGATCCGGCAAAATGGAAGGTGTCGGGGAAAGTCTGGATTCGTGCCGCCTCTCTGACGGTGAAGGCACGATCTTGGCTATAGTGGAAGTAAGCCCCCCAATGAGGGTCACACTTCGTGAGGATCGTTGAGGCTAAGCCGTTAGGGGTTACTCGTCCATAGCGCTTGGTATGGTCTGACCGGCGGGCACGCTGCATCCCCTTTGGCAATAGCTCGGTGGGTATGTCTGTCCAGTTGCCACCCGGAGGGATGTAAGCTAGACGCTCCATGTTAATTTTGCTCAGTCGTGCAGCCTCGTGATTTACCACTCCGTTAGAGCCCGCCCGCATGGCTCGCTGAAAATTATTCTTGGGTTGTGTGCGATATTTTTTGATCTCTTTTCCTGCCTCCCCATTCATTAATAAAGGAAGGTCATCGATAGCATCTTTCACTGAAATAAATTGTGGTAATTCTACTTTTCCTGGGAGGGCTACGATATTTCGGCCCTCAAAACGTGATGTGAAGTTAACTCTGATTGGAGCTTCATAAACGGGCTCGGGAAAGGCTGCATTTACCGATAAGCCTTCACGAAGGCCAATGATAATCGTCCTCCAACGGGTTTGTGGTGCGCCATAGTGAGGTGCATATAAAATTCTTACATCAGACTGGTAGCCATGTTTTTCAAGAGTTGTCAGGATTGCCTGAAGTGTTAGTC
>JBAQYH010000557.1:0-1580 GCA_049299935.1 Methylobacter sp.
TGGATTCCGGCAATCCCTGCCGGAATGACGGTCTACCGCAGACACTTGTGTATAACGATGAGAGCCGGAGCTTGGGAACCAGCGTAACTAAGCAAAGCGCATTACACAGCAATTCTACGTATGTTCGCGTTTTTCGTGTTTTTCGTGTTTTTCGTGGACAAGTGCGTAACTCATGAATAGCCCATCACAACATCGCCCTACCGGCCTGCTGGCCTGGTTCGCCTCCAACCCGGTGGCCGCCAATCTGCTGATGATACTGATCATTATCGGCGGCATTGCCGGTTTTAAGGCGATGGACAAGGAGGTGTTTCCCCGTTTCAATCCGCAGCAGATCGATATTACCGCCGAGTATCCGGGCGCGGGCCCCCTGGAAATCGAGGAGTCGGTCTGCGTGCGTATCGAAGAGGCGGTCATCGATATGCCGGGAATCAAGCGGTTGAACAGCGAGATTCAGGAAGGCCGCTGCACCGTCAAGGTAACGATATTGCCGGATTACGATCAGGATCAAGCCATCAATTCCCTGCGCGGACGCATTCAAAACATCCCACGGCTGCCGAAAAACCTGGAAAAAATCGACATACAGCCGGCCACGCGCGATGGCGACGACGGCGTAATCTGGGTGGCTTTGCACGGCCCTACCGATCCGTTTACGCTGCAACGTTTCGGCGAACACATTCGCGCAGACCTTGAGCGGATTCCCGGCGTGCTGCGGGTGCGCAATTACGGCGAGATTCCTTATGAGATCGTTATCGAGGTCGCTTCCGCCAAGCTGAACCAATATCGCCTGTCCCTGCACGACGTCACCGAAGCCGTGCGCCGAGCCTCGCTGGATCAGACGGGCGGGCTGGTGAAAACGCCGTCCGGCGAGTTGCAGCTTAGAGTCAAGGGCAAAGCCCAGGACGCACTCAGTATCGGCAACCTGGTGTTGCGCACCCATGCCGACGGCACGCGGCTGCGGCTCGGCGAGGTCGCCGTGATCCGCGACGGCCTCGAAGAACAGCTGTCGGAATGGCATCATAACGGCGAGACCGCGCAGGGCTGGGAAATCCATACCAAATACAGCGCTGTCGAAGTGGCTCGCCACGTGAAGGATTACGTCGCCGACAGGCAGCCGCAACTGCCGGAAGGCCTGTTGATGACGACCTGGTGGGATGATTCTCAGGCCTACGACGAGCGGGTGCGGACGCTGGTGGAAGACGGCCTCGGCGGCTTCGTGCTGGTCTGTCTGGTGTTGACCTTGTTTTTGCGCTTGCGCGTGGCCGTCTGGGCCGGTGTGGGCATTTTTACCTCTGTGCTCGGCGCATTGTGGCTGATGCCGGTGCTGGATGTGTCGCTGAACATGCTGTCGTTGTTCGGCTTTCTGCTGGCGATGGGCATCCTGGTGGATGACGCGATTATTATCGGCGATAGCGTGCATTCGCATCAGCAAGCCGAGCCCGGTCTGGCCGGTGCGATCAGCGGCGTCCAGGCGGTGGCCTTGCCGGTGGTTTTATCGGTCACGGTGGCCCTGGTGGCGTTCTTGCCGGGGCTGTTCCTGCCCGGCTGGGCGGGGCAGATGATGCAGCCGATCTGTCTGGTGA
>JBAQYH010000558.1:0-2179 GCA_049299935.1 Methylobacter sp.
TTTACCTGACCGGTTCGACGACGGCCCTCGAAATCAAAAAAGCCGCCGAATGCGAGCATATCCATGCTTTCAAGCTGTACCCGGCCGGCGCCACCACCAATTCCGATTCCGGCGTTGCCGACATCAAGGCGGTTTATCCGTTATTCTCAGCCATGGAGAAACATGGCATCCCGTTGTTGATTCATGGCGAAGTGACCGATGACGCTTGCGATATTTTCGACCGGGAACGGGTGTTTATCGACACTTACCTGAGCGACATCACCCGTAATTTCCCCGGTTTACGCATCGTGGTCGAACATGTGACCACGACCGAGGCCGTGCAGTTTGTACAAGATGCCGGTTCTAATATTGCCGCAACCATCACCCCCCAGCATTTGCTGTTTAACCGCAACGCGATTCTGGCGGGCGGCATCAGGCCGCATCATTACTGCCTGCCGATCATCAAACGCGAATCGCATCGCCTGGCGTTGGTCGAGGCCGCTACCAGCGGCAATCCGAAATTCTTTTTAGGTACGGACAGCGCGCCGCATCTGACGTCATTAAAGGAAACAGCCTGCGGTTGCGCCGGTTGTTACAGCGCTCATGCGGCTTTGGAGCTTTATGCAGAAGCATTTGAGCGGGCGGATGCATTGGACAAACTGGAAGCTTTCGCCAGTTTTTACGGCGCCGATTTTTACCGATTGCCCAAAAATTCAGGCACGGTCACCTTGGAAAAAACCGCCTGGAAAGTGCCGTCTGCGTATGGAGAAAATGATTTGTCCATCACCCCGCTCAAGGCGAATGAAACGTTGTGCTGGAAGTTAGCGTAGGGCGTGCCGTGCGCGCCTGAGGAAGCATCAATTTAATCCCAATCTGAGAAAAAGGCGCGCACGGCGCGCCCTACTTTTTCAACGTATTTTTTAGCCCTTCGCCTGATTTTAATAAGGTTTAACCGGCCCCAAGTTATCCTTATTAAAGTCCTCGCCATTCTCCAGCAGGTCCGATCCTTCCGGCATATTGCCATCGTGAATCAAATATTCACGCTGTTGGAAATAGGCGCTTTTAAAAAACGCGTACCGGTCGATAGCCGCTTCGGTCGCAATTCTTTCAGTACTCAAATTGTCTGCCCGAAGGTCGACGGCATTCACCGCAAACAATCCGCCGGTGATAATGCCGCTATCGACATAACTAATCGGATTCATCGCCGCATCGCCGATCAAGCCGCCCACGCCTCGGGGAGAACTCGGACCGAAAAACGGCAGCACCAGATAAGGGCCGGAAGGCACACCCCAAACACCCATTGTTTGATCGAAATCCTCGTTATGCTTGGGCAAATCGATCATTTCCGCGACATCGACAAAGCCGGCAACACCGGCAACCGTATTAACGATGAAGCGCGATCCATCCTGGCCGGTTTGCGAAAGCTTAAACTGCAACAGGTCGTTGATCGTTACGCCGATGTCATTAATGTTGCTGAAAAAATTAGTCACGCCGCGATCGACAAACGACGGCGTTATCCACTGGTAACCCTTGGCGACAGGCTTCATCACATAATCGTCAAGATTATCGTTAAACGTCTGCACATCCCTATTCCATCCTTCGAACGGGTCTTGGGGATCATGTCCCATCGTTGCGCATCCTTCCAACGCGCCCAATAAAACAAGACATCCGAGCTGAGTGATCAATTTTTTCTGTAGCATTACATTTCCTCCACAACGCTATTATTTTTATTATGAGTCAATTTTCGCGTAACATATCATAAACCGCCGCCTTTATTCCTCATCATTTCCACACCTCTTAGCATAATTCAACAAATGGACACACCTGCAATCCCCATAGACAAACGTTTCCGAGGCTTTCTCCCGGTTGTCATCGACATAGAAACAGCTGGATTTAATCCCAAGAAAAATGCATTACTGGAAATTGCGGCCGTTATTATTGAATTTAACGGCAACGGCGACCTGGAAATTACCGAACGCTATACAACACACGTCATTCCGTTTAAAAACTCCGAACTCGACGAAGCCGCCCTCAAGTTTAACAAAATCGATCCGCACCACCCGTTTCGCATGGCTATTGAAGAGAAAGACGCGCTGCACATGTTGTTTAAACCGATTAAAGACGCGGTCAAGCGCAACAACTGCACACGGGCAATCCTGGTCGGTCATAACCCCGCTTTCGACATCGGCTTCCTGAATGC
>JBAQYH010000559.1:0-3763 GCA_049299935.1 Methylobacter sp.
GTCTTACAGCTTTACGGCTTTAAATTAAACTCGCATTCCAGTCTTTCAATAATACTACAAGCCGGACGGGGCATGTTGCCCCGTCCGAAACGTTTTGTGTTGATTAAGCTCGACCACTTTCTAGGCATCGTTGAAACGTTAGGAGCGGGGTTGCAAACCCCGTCCCGCTTGAAGGAAGTTGGCGTCCTTGTGAATGGCATTGTTATGTGTTCGATTTCAAATCGCGATAGAGAGTTCGGAGCAAGTTCCTTTCTTCCTCGCTATCCGACAACGTACCCCTTAATGCAATATAGGCGAGTTCTTTAACCTCAAGCGTGCTCTTGCCCCTTAAAGTGAAAACATCACCAAAATTGTGCCTTCGCACTCCTTTTTCCTTCAATGCCAATTGAAACGAATGCACCAATTCCTCACCGTAGATGCGGATTTCATGATTCTTGTAAGTTGAGGAAACAAATCTCTTTCCTTTCTTAGTAACACCGCGCACCCATGCAGACGAGTGAACAAAATGACTAATATTCTTGTACATATGCACGACATTGCTACTTAACAAACGATCCTCCTGCGTCAAATGTTCAATGCACGTGCTGCCAACAACCATATATCCCCATTTAGGATGATAGGTTAGATGTTCGTATCGAATTTCTTTACCACAACCCTTCCTTTCGCAAACCCCATCGGGGCTGCCCAAATCGTCTATCGATAGTAGAGTCCACCCTCTGTCGGGCTCGATCAGGCCATGTTCCTTGGCATGACACCCTTTGCATAAAGTTCGACAGTCACTAAGTACATATTCCCAAGGAGCTTTGCCCGCGACATAGACGTCATGATGAACCTGGAGAGTTATATCCGACGCGGCTCTCCCACACTGCAAACATTTATAGTAATCTCTCCGCTTGACTCTTTCCGAGAACCTATGCCAGTCCTCGTTTACGTATATCGTTCTCGGGTGGCTCATAATGGTTCCGTATGCTACACATAACGTTTGAATTAAAGGTCAAGTCAGGCCAGATGACTTTGAATCATGGAATGAGCTTGACTCTGACGTGTACCTTTGAATGAAGCGTTGAACGACATACAGCACAGTCTCTAAAGTGGTGCATTTGCTGCTGAAAAACAAAGCGGTGAAATTTCTATCAAACTAAAACCGCCTTGCAGTTGTTCGTCATTAACGCTGTTATGCGACAACTGCAAGGCGGTTTTAATAGCATCTTTTCAGCGCTTAGTCAAAATTCCAGAAATGCATCAATTTGTCGGGTATGTTGATCAACGTAATATATACGACATTGATTGTCGTATATTCCTCATAAAACCTTCTAATCATTTGTTTTTATTAAGCCAGCTTCGAGCAACAGAACATGATGTATAAACGAATACGACACCATCACCCCATCCAAACCAGCTAACGTCCATTATATTTCGAATTGTAGCTTACCGCGTTGATTAACGTACATTGTTAATCCCGGAATTGACCAATGCCGCCATTGCTACCGCCTCGTCTTGCCCGCCGGCATTCAACCCTTGTATAACGCTACGCCGGTTTTGCGGCGGTTGGTTTTGACTGACTTTCCACTTGCCGGTTAACCGGGTGATAACCATTTCAATCCCGACCGCCGCCTCAAGCAGCTTTTCGGTAAACTCTTCCGGCGCATCCGACACCGCCCACGGCTCGGGAAAAGCGGCTTCGTTTTGCTGCGTTAACGCTTCAAGCTGGGCGCGAACCCAAACAGCATCATCGATAATACGCAAAGTACCGTAGGCATGAACTACCGCGTAATTCCAGGTCGGAACCACCTTACCTGTTTCCTGTTTAGTCGCATACCACGACGGGCTGATATAAGCATCCGGGCCGTGGAATATGGCCAGCGTTTCAACATCCGCTGCAAGGTCGCGCCAGAGCGGATTGGCCCGCGCTATATGACCGCGTAATACGCCAAACGGTTCCGCTGTCGGTTCAAGATGCAACGGAATGTGATTGGCGTTAATGCCGTTTGCGCCGAGGGTCACCAATGTCGCAAGCGGTCGGTTGCGAATCAGCTCATGCATGACCTCAACATCGAGTTGTTCAAACTGTGTTGGTATATACATCTATGGCGTTGTCCGTCGGACAGGACACGCAAGCCGTAGCCGATCTCCGCAAGGCTTATGGAAGTAATAAAAAGCTTGGTGCTGGGTTGCCGATTTAACCATGCTACAACAAGCCTCGCTTTGGTGAGGGGCATAACTTCTGAAATGACATTGGTTCCAGAACAATCACTACAATAACTCTAATGGCTCATGCGGTGTATGTTCAGGTAATTCGAGTTCGATTCCTTGCTGTTCACCAAACAATTGCACAGACATATCGCCGAGTTTAATAGGGTTTGTAACGGCTTGTTTAAGGATTTGGCGTACCTCTTCTTCCATCGAAACGCCATGCGTCGCAGCACGCATACGCAGTTTTGAAAAGACATCCTCATCCAGTTTTCTAACACTTAAATTTGCCATGATAGACCTCCTAAAAAATATTGTTTGGATGATAGCACGCGATTCAATGTAGTGGGCTGGCAATGGGGACTATGAACGGATTCAAAAATGCCAACTTATCCAATTGGTACTGTAGGCGAAGGCAATCATTTTTCCTGATTAGCCGGATGCTTCAGCCAATCAACCGTAGAGACGCGATTTATCGCGTCTCTAATCGTTGCGCCTTTTCTGGGTTTTGGATCAAACTGGATAGCAGACACGATAAATCGCATCTCTACGGGTCGCATTTTTTGGAACTCGCTGTTGGTATATCGAATATTTTGTCTCTGGCTGAAGCATCTGGCTAATCAGGTCATTTTTTGACTGCTTATGTCCATAGCGGATGATAGGGATATAATGTGACTATAAAGCGCCACTGCACAAAAGATAAAAAAGACGAAAGGCAATGGGCAAAAAACACTTTTTGCCCATCAGTGTTGATCCGTTAAATCATCGCCATCTGCGTTCCATTTTCAATTCCCGAGCAGTTAAACACCATGCAAAATTTACCAATAAATCTCTATCGTGCGGCACAGGTCAGGGAGCTGGATCGGATCGCCATACAGGAACGCGGCATTCCCGGCTTTGAATTGATGAGCCGGGCGGGGCATGAGGTTTTCCTGGTCCTCAAAAAACAATGGCCGGATGCCCGGTCGATAGCGGTATTTTGCGGCTCCGGCAATAATGCGGGAGACGGCTATATTATTGCCGGACTGGCCTTGGCAGCGGGACTGAAGGTTTGTGTCTACACGGTTTCAGATCCTGAGAAACTCAACGGCGATGCGTTGGCCGCCTACCGTCAATATTTCGATGCCAGTGGTACGGTTATGGCGTTTCAGGCAGGGCAATCCATCAATGCCGATGTGCTGGTTGACGCGCTATTGGGAACGGGGCTGGACAGGCCGGTCACCGGGCTTTACGCCGAGGCGATACACGCCATCAATGCCCATCCATCTCCCGTCATTGCCGTGGATATTCCATCCGGTTTAAACGCCGATACCGGCAACGCGATGGGCTGTGCGGTAAAAGCCGCTGGTACGGTTACTTTTATCGGCTTGAAGCAAGGCCTATTTACCGGGCAGGCGGCCGAGTATTGCGGCGAGATTTATTATGCACAATTGGCTGTGCCTGATGATGTGTTTGCAGGGCTTGAAGTCGCGGCGGCACGTGTCGTCAAAACCCCGTTGCCGCGCCGTAACCGTTGCGCGCATAAAGGCAACTGCGGGCATGTGCTGATAGTCGGCGGGGACCGGGGCTATTC
>JBAQYH010000560.1:0-6653 GCA_049299935.1 Methylobacter sp.
ACAAAACCCCGGGGAGCGGTTTTTTGCGGTCGCTGCCTGAGCCGGCCCCCGGCCTTTGACGAGACATACGCGCCGTTCATTCATCAAGGAGCCATCCGGCATTTGATCGGCACCTTAAAATTCGGCGCGCATTACAAAAATGCCCGCCTACTCGGCATGTTACTGGCCGAACACCTGAAACAAACCGCCGAACGGCCCGACCTGATTTTACCGGTTCCGCTGCACAAAACCCGTTACCGCCGGCGCGGCTTCAATCAGGCTATAGAAATCGCCAGAACCGTAGCCAAAGAATTGCAAATTCCGCTGGACCTCACCAGCTGCAGGCGACACCGCGACACACCCCATCAAACCCAATTACCCGCAAAAAAGCGCCGCAAAAACCTGAAAAACGCATTTTCCATCGTTAAACCCATCCATGCCCGGCACATCGCGATACTGGATGATGTGATGACCACAGGCTCGACAGCCCATGAACTGGCCTATGTATTGAAAAAAAGCGGGATTAGCCGGGTTGATGTTTGGGTATGCGCCAGGGCTTGATCGCAGCAATACGAGGCGCTCGCTGTTTCGACCAAACCCAAGACAAACATGCCGAATGAGCGGAACATGACTGAACTAAGCCGCAGGACTATAGGATGAACCTAACGCGCGTAAACGAGGAAATCAACGCTCCGAAATACGCATTTGCCCATGATCCTGCACAATATTGAATTGTTGCAACACATTCATCCCCAATAAGGGTTCGCTTAGATTCGGTACAATCACCGCAGCAACATCTTCAATCAGGAAAGAACCGATCTTGAGTTTTGGAATAGTCACCGAGCATGCGTCGGCTATACCATTGGCAGTGCTCATTTTCACTTGCTTTTTGCACTCAATTTCAGCGGAACGCGCGACAGAACTCGGCAATGAAACAACCGACGCGCCTGTGTCGATAACAAAAGTCAAGGCGGTGCTGTTGACTTCGCCCCCTAAAAAATAATGGCCGTTGGCGTTTTGATCAATTATCAGGGTTTTCTTTCCCTTGTTAGTTGATTTTGTCGTTTTAATTTCTACCAATGAAGAAGTGTTTTGTACATTTTCTGCACAAGCCGATTTTTGGTACTTCATCTCGCCTTGTTCATTTCTGCATTTATAAACCATTTCACCAAAAGCATTGATGCTAAGGGTGCTTAAGGCGATTGCAGATAACAACAGCATGCTTTTTTGGGTCATAAACTTATCTCTGTTAAGTTGGAGGCGCGTGGATTTTATGCTGTACGGATTGCAAACCCGTTCGTAAATGCTTCAGCACAGCTTCCATGTGCCTGGAATGAGAAGATGAACGGTATCCCGCCCTCTTATCGAGGATAAATCATCCCGGGGCGTTTTATAGTTCCAGTCGCAAATAGTGTAACGACTCCAATCATGTGTCTTTTGTCTGATCTGTTAATACGTTATAGATGACGTAACCTACAAAGATAACGGTCAAAATGTAAATTATTGCTGACATGCCTGTTTACCTTAAAGTGATTTTTTATTATTTTGCCTAAAGGTGCAGGTTTAACCGGCCTCTTAGACAACCCGTACAGTTTTATCGAGAATATACCAAAAGCGGTCTAGATGCCATCGAAAACAAACGGCGGCAACGGGCAATGCAAGGTTGCGCATATCGCTCTCAACAGCTCTGCTTCCTGGGCGGTAACTTTGCCGTCATGGGCTATTGTCAGCACCAGCGCGGAGACCAAGGCTTGTTTGTCCGCCATCCGCAAGCCGTCCAATTCATTCAATGCGGTGCCGGTGGGAGACATCCAATACTGGGGTGGGGCATAGTCCGGCCATTGTTTTGTATCGATCAGCATCTTTATACGCGGCTCATGACGGCCCAGGGATTCCATGCCTTGTTGGTAGGCGGCATCGGCTGAACTGTTTTCAGCATGACCTTGTTTTGCCGCGACGGAAAACAAGGTGCCGACAGCTTCGGGCAACTGCGTCAGGCGGCGATTGCCGTGCCGGTGTTGCGGGTGAGCCGCATCATTCAGGTGGCTTTTTAAAACGCGGCTCAAGGCGAACTCAAACGTATCGACTACGCCATCGACCTCGATCAATCGCTGCACCAATTCAGCGATGCGCTCAAGCTGCTCCAGCGGCCGGTTTTTAACCAGAGGGAACGCAATCTGCAATAAAGGCAGACGAAACGCTGCGCCCAGCTTTTGTACTTCCAGTTGCAGCGTTTCGGCGGCCATTACCGTCGTTCCGCCCAATTGTTCAGCTATCAGGTCTAATTGAATTCGGCGCACGGCTTCGCTTGCATCCAGCAGCAACGCCAAGACTAACGGCAGTGCATCGGCGCCGGAATGGGCGGCGCGATACAGGTTTTCGGGTATCGACTGCCGCAGGGTTGAAGCGAGCTGCACATGCCCTTCGTCGGGCATGCCTACCGTGCCGGTCACCGCATCCGGTGTTACGGCAAAGTGCTGCGGCGCGAAACCGGTTGCAGCTGATCCTTCATCGGCGGCTTCCAGGCCGCTCTGTATTTGCCTGGGCAATAATTCAGCAAGCCGGTCTATTTCCGACTCGTCAAAATTCGGCTCCAAGGCCTTGATGCGTTGAATCAACGGCGGATGCGTAGCCAGCAATGAGCTGAATGATGCGCCGGAGGCAAACAGCATGTGGCTGACTTCTTCGCTGTCCACGGCCTGTAGCGCGGAGCCTTGCTGAACGGCGGCTATTTTTTTTAACGCGCCCGCAATGCCTAGTGTCTGACGGGTAAATTGCACGGCCGAGGCATCGGCCAGGAATTCGCGTTGCCGGGATACCGCCGCTTTGATCAGTTGGCCGAAAAAAACGCCGATATAGCCGATCAAAAACAGCCCCAAACCGGCTAGATAAACAGCACCTGCATTGTCGCGCCGGGAATTGTCGGAGCGGATAGTGCCGTAACGGGCGCTGTTCAACACCGCCCTGCCGATCAGGCCGATAACCAGGATACCGAACAAAAAGCCCATCAGCCGAGTGTTCAAACGCATATCGCCGTTGAGAATATGACTGAATTCATGGCCGATGACGCCTTGCAACTCGTCCCTGGATAGCGTTTCCAGCGTACCGCGAGTGACGGTTACTGCCGCGTCGCTGGCGGTAAATCCTGCCGCAAAGGCGTTAATAGCCGACTCCTGTTCCAACACGTAAACTTCCGGCATCGGAATACCGGAAGCAATCGCCATTTCTTCAACGACATTATACAAACGGCGGCGTAGCGGGTCCTTGCTCTCTGCGGTAATCAGCGTACCGCCCAGACTGCGGGCAACATTTCCGCCGCCTGAACTCAGTGACGCAATTTTGTAAAGGCTGGACAAGCTGATAAAACCGATAGTGGCCAGTGAAATGCCCGCCACCAACGGCAGGTTATTGATGATCCAGTTGAGATCGGGGATCGTCGAACCGCCCGACTCGCCGCCCAGGTTAATAATCAGCCCCGTTATCACCAGATTGACTGCCGCGACGATCGCAATCACGGCCAATATGAACATCAAGATCAGGGAACGGGTCTTGCGGCGGGCATCGTCCTGGCTTTGAAAGAAATTCATCAGCTACACCGGAGCGGTTTTAAGTAAAAGAAACTTTCGGTGTTTGGCGTTTTTCCGGCGTTTCTATTTCCAGGTGCTCGGCAGGATTAAAATTAAACATGCCGGCCAGGATAGTGTTGGGGAAATTCTCCCGGCCGTTGTTATACGTCATGACCGCATCATTAAAAGCCTGCCGCGCAAAAGCCACTTTGTTTTCGGTGGATGACAGCTCTTCCTGAAACTGCATCATATTTTGATTGGCTTTGAGATCCGGGTAAGCCTCAGCCAACGCGAACATTTTTCCCAGACTGCCCTGAAGCGCAGCCTCGGCTCCCGCTAACTGTCTAATCGCCTCGGGATCGGAAGGGTTTGCCCCAGCGGCTTTAAGCCCGGTTACCGCCGCATTCCGTGCGCTAATCACGGCATCCAGCGTCTCTTTCTCGTGCTTCATATACCCCTTAACGGCTTCAACCAGGTTCGGTATCAGGTCGTAACGCCGGGTCAATTGAACGTCTATCTGTGAGAAAGCGTTTTTAACGCCGTTGCGTAAATTGACCAGCCGGTTGTAAATGCCGATAAAAAACAGCGCCACAATGATGATGAAACCGATTAACGCGAGCAGGATAGGCATGAGGGTACTCCATGAAATAACAAGGTGTATCCTAATCATACAAGAGCGATTAACATCTGTCCTTTGTTTTTATACTCTCTATAAATTATGCCTGCCGATAACCGCCTGAAAATCATATTGGCGATCATTGTTGCCGCAATTATCGCGATTTTTTACATCGCCCCCCTTGCTCAACCGCCGGATTACCATAATTTTGCCGACCAGCGCCGCATCCTCAACATCGCCAATTTTTTCAATGTGTTGTCCAATGTGCCGTTTGTCGTTATCGGCATCATCGGCATGCGGCTGGTTGCACTAAGACAGGCAACCGGCGGCTTAGCCGAATTGCAGGCGATGTATTTAACATTCTTTGCCGGGGTATTTCTAACCGGCTTCGGTTCTGCGTACTACCATTCCCAGCCCAGTAATCCAACCCTGCTCTGGGATCGCCTGCCGATGACGATTGCCTTCATGGCTCTGTTCAGCGCTATTATCGGGGAATATATCTCGACTCGGCTGGCCCTGAAATTATTTGTCCCGTTGCTGATAGCGGGCATTGCATCGGCAGTCTACTGGTATGCGACGGAATTGAACGGCCACGGCGATTTGCGCGCTTACGTGCTGGTGCAGTTTTTACCGGTTTTGCTGATACCGCTAATCCTGTGGCTGTTCGACTCGAAGTTGAATAACGACAAGTATATTTGGGGCGTCATCGGCGCTTACGGCCTGTCTAAACTTATGGAGCTGTGGGACGCCCGGCTTTATACGATTTTTGGCTTGCTCAGCGGGCACTCGCTAAAGCACTTGACCGCCGCGTTCGGGACGTTGATCTTTTATTGGGCATTGCAGCGGCGGCCATCAAAATAACAGGCATAAAAAAAGGGTGTGCCGAAACCGGCACACCCTTTTTTATATGAACAATCGCAAACTTAAGCTTTTACCGCATCGGCGATTTCATTAAACGCTTCGACTCTGGCTTTACCTGTCTTGATCAGGTCAACACCCGCATCGACCACCATTTTGCAAAGCCCTGGCGTTTTGTAAACCATCAAACCTAAATAGCCAACAACCGGAACGGCAATAAAGGCTGCAATAAAACCGTTAAGACCAACAACCCCCATCAGTTTTATCAGCAATACAACGGCATCCAAAGGCAGTAAAACCATAGCTCCGAAATAGACGATTACCATAAATATGGATACTACAAAAACTACAAACTGAATTAGCCTGACCAACGCAACGTTAACTTTTTTCATATTACTTTCACAACCTGATTGAACTTTAAGGATCCTTTAGCCAGGAAACAACTCCTGCCCCCTGGTGTGTCGTCAAAAACACCGCTTTTTGAAGCGCCAAATTATACCTTAACACAGTCAAAATCATTCATTTTTTTCGGCTTGATCGTTACGAAGAAACAACCGATATAAAAGAGAGCCTGCTATAAAGCCGCCTAAATGAGCCCACCAGGCCACATCAACAGCAACGCCCCCGAACAACATTGCAGTTGTTGCACTGTGTAATTGAATCAAAACCCACAAGCCTAAAAAAGCAATCGCCGGGACATGAACGACTATGGGTAAAAACAGTATCGGAACCCATACCACCACGCGCTCAAGCGGATATAAGAAGAAATATGCCGCCAATACGCCGGCTATGGCACCCGACGCCCCTACAACGGGAATGGCAAGATACGGATCGAAAAACCACTGTAAAAAAGTAGCCAAAAGGCCGCAAACCAAATAGAAAATCAAAAAAGGCAAGCGCCCCATCCTGTCTTCCACATTGTCGCCAAAAATCCATAAGAACAACATGTTCATGATCAGGTGCAGCCAGTTTCCGTGCAGAAACAGGCTGGTCAAAAAAGACAAATAGCCATCGAAAGGCAAGCCATAATACGGATTGGTGTAGCGGATAGGCACCATGCCGTAAAGATTAATAAGCCGGGAACTTAACTGATCGGGCATCAATTGCATCGATACAAAAACAGTAATGCAAACCGCCATTAACCCCCAGGTGACTAAAGGCCTTGAATAACAAGGTGCCGTATCTCTAATTGGTATCATGGTTTTTCCTGGTTTATGTCCGATGGGTTGTTGCCCCTACTTTTAACCTAGCTTAAAAGCTAAAAAACCGATTTGCAATGAATTGTTATTTAATCATAATCCTGAGTTCAAAAAGTCTATAATACCCGCACAGATTGCTCCCTATCATCCTTGCGTTTTTGCAACCACTTAAAGATTCATGCACTCAAATCCAACAAACCCAACCGCAACATTTTCAGGCCTGTCGCTGGCCGAACAACTGCTTGAGGCAGTTAAAAAAATGGGCTTCGAACAACCCACGCCCGTACAACAAAAAGCGATTCCCGTTGCCATGGAACGTAGGGACCTGCTGGTCAGCGCCGAAACCGGCAGCGGCAAAACCGCCGCATTCTTGTTGCCGACATTGCACCATTTGCTAACATTGCCCTCCAAGAAATCCGGTACACGGGCTTTGGT